>CAZLND010000202.1:0-5296 GCA_964560635.1 uncultured bacterium
TGAGCGGCGCCTTGTTAGTGACGCCCTTCCTCTTTTTTTGGATCGACCTTCCATGACCTCGCCTGAAGGGACTCAAAGGCTTGGAAACAATGGCCTTTGCCGGGACCCTTCTGATGGCCGCTTGGTTCGAGTTCGGGGGAGGTTCCAGGGCTTCCGTCCGGAACTATCCCCTGGAATTCCTTTTGATCCCTCTCTTGTTGTGGGGGGCCACTCGCCTGGGGAGGGCGGAAAGCGCCACCGCCACCCTGGTCCTTTCCGTTCTCGCGGTTTACGGGACTTTGCATGACTTCGGACCTTTCCACCTCGTCAGCGAGAACGCATCCCTCCTGGTCCTGCAGGGCTTCATGAGTGTTATCAGCGTGACGACCTTGGTGTTAGCGACGGCCGTGGAGGAACGCCGCTTGGTCGAGGAGGACCTGCGCTGGGCCCACTCGGGGCTCCAGTTGAAGGTCCTCGAACGCACGGAAGAACTGCAAAAATCAAACCTCCTATTGGAACGGGAGATGCGTAAAAAAGAGATCCTGGCCAGTGAGCTTTTGGAAAGCAACGAGATGTTCCACCTGCTCTCCGAATCCACCCAGGAAGGGGTGGTCATCGCTTCGGAAGGATCGTTCATCGGAGCCAATTCGGCCTTTTGCCGGATATTCGGCTATGAGCATGATGAGGTCATCGGGCTTTCGGCGGAGGTTTTTGTCACGCCTGATTGCCGGGATGAAGTCCGCTCCAAGGTCGCTCAGGGTTATGACCGAACCTACGGGGTCCATGGTATGCGCAAGGATGGATCCAAGATCGACCTCGAGGTCACGGGTAAGGATATCCATCGCGAGGGAAGGACCCTGCGGGTCACGGCTATCCGTGACGTCACCGAGCGCAATCGGAAAGAGGAGGAGTTGCGCCGCCTGGCCCTTCTGGTGGAGACCAGCACTGATTTCATCTGCATGGCCGCCCTTGATGGTCATATGATCTATGTGAACGGCGGCGGCCGGCGTTTGGTGGGGCTCGGTCCGGAAGAGGACATTTCCGCCAAACTCCACCAGGATTTCATCGCGCCTCGGGATGTACCGCGTCTCATGCAAGAGGTCATCGCTTCGCTCGTGGACCAAGGGCATTGGGAGGGGGAATTCCAATTGCGCCACTTCAAGTCGGGGGCCTCCATTCCCTTTCATTTCACTTCGGTGCTTATCCAGGACCCGGCAACAGGGCAACCCCAGGCTATGGCGGCTATCGGCCGCGACATCACCCAGCGCAAGCGGATGGAGGAACTGGCCCGGTCCAACCAGGAACTGGAGCAGTTCGCGTACGTAGCTTCACACGACCTTCAGGAACCGCTCAGGATGGTCACCAGTTTTACCCAATTGTTAGCGCGCGAGAATGAGGGACGCCTGGGCGCGGAGTCCGACCAATATATCCGCCACATCGTCGACGGCACCGACCGCATGCGCAGTCTTATCCGGGATCTTTTGGCTTATTCCCGTGTGAACAGCGCTGGGGAACCCTTTGTCGAGGTGGACTGCGCCAAGGCTTTGGGACAGGCCCTCTCCAATTTGGAAGTTTCCCTAAAGGAGGACAGGGCCGAAGTATCGCAAGGGCCCTTGCCGAGTCTCCAGGGCGACTTCAACCAAGTCGTCCAGCTTTTCCAGAATTTGATCGGGAACGCGGTCAAATTCCATGGCTCTGACCCACCCGGGATCCGGGTGGAGGCTGAACAAAAAGGGAAAGAATGGGTTTTCAGCGTCCAAGACAACGGTATCGGTATCGAACCTCAATATGTCGAGAAGATATTCGAGGTTTTCAAGCGTCTTCATTCTCGTAGTGATTACCCAGGCACGGGCATCGGCTTGGCCATCTGCAAGAAGGTGGTGGCCCGGCATGGGGGGCGAATATGGGTGGAGTCCGAACCGGGAAGGGGCTCGACTTTTTATTGGACATTTCCCTGCTTGAAGGAGGTGGCCCGTGAACATGAAACCGTCCCCTAAGATCGCGCAGATCCTGATGGTGGAGGACAATTTTGGGGATATCGCCTTGATGAAGGAAGCCTTCAAGGAATCCCACCTTTATTTGGACCTGCACGTGGCAACCGATGGGGAGGACGCCTTGGAGTATCTCCAGAGGCAAGGGAAGCACGTCGAGGCTCCCCGCCCCGATTTCATTTTGCTGGACTTGAACCTCCAGCGGATGGACGGACGGGTCTTTTTACGGCGGATCCGCAGTCATCCCGAATTCAAAGAGATCCCGGTGATCATCTTTACCGGCTCCCGTTTGGCGACCGACATGCGTGAGATGGAAGAAATGGGCATCAGCGGCTATTTGGCCAAGCCAGTCGACATGTTGGGGTTCTTGGATGTGGCGCGACGCCTGCGCGACTTCTGGTTCCGATCCTCGGTCTTTCCGCCGCCGGAGCTTTGAACTTCATTCCAGGGATTCAGCCGGGTTCGGTGGCCAGGAAGCTTTGGAAGTCCATCTCGACTTGGTCCGCATAGGCCTGGGCGATGACCGCCAAACCCTTTCGGAAGGCCTTTCGCTCGGGCTTGATGAGCTCGTAAGCGTTCTTGGCGAAGGAATCCTTGGCGCGGCAATGGGCCCGGGCCAAGATGGCCCCCAATTGGCCCGCCGCCACCTCATCCAAGAGGGTCTCCGGTAGGGTGGCCTTGTAAGGCGACCTTTCCCGCACCGAATATTCATCTCCCTTCCATTCCAAACGGCCCAACCAAGGGTCCGTGTGGCGGGAGAGGGCCCGGGTACCCAGGTCCACCCGCAAGGCTTGGCTCTCCTCCGATAACTCACGGGTCTTCCGCTTGGCTTTTGGGGGGAGTTCGTCCCAGGGACTGGGTTTCACCTGTTGTTTGATCTCCAGGATGCGGTAGGGCTCCTCCCCCTCATCCTTCACCCGCGCCAAGGCGTAAAACCGATCCAATCCTTCCGAGCCGATACCGGCCTTGAGTCGACGGGCCAGGTCCAACACCTCGAAGACACGGGGTTTGCCGGCCGGCCAGGGCTTCAAGTCGCCCGCGTACCATTTGAGGGCCTTTTCCAGTTTCTTGGCGGTCTCTGGCGGGAGGGCTTCCAGTTCTTTACCGGTCCCCGTCTTGAAGCGCAGGCCGTTCTTTCCGGTCTGGGTGAAGCGTTCCAACGTGGGGAGAACGCCCAGATGCTTGCGGGTGTGGTTGAGGAAATGGCGCAGGGAGCCGGAGGCGGCCTCCTCGTCCCAGGGAATATGGCGCACGTTCTTGTACCAGCGGCAGGCCTTGATCTCCCGCCAATAGCCCCAGCCGCATTCCACCGCCATGCGGTGAATGGACTTGGGGGCCCGTTTGTTCTCCCGGCCGGCCAGCACCAGGCTGACCGCCAGCCGAAAGAGGTCCATTTGGTAATCGGCCACGATGGTCTCGTCGAAGTCATCCAGGTCGTAGACCAGACGCCCGGTGGCGTCGGTGAAAGAACCAAAGTTGCCGCAATGGGCGTCCCCGCTGATCCAAAGCCGGGTCTTCTTTCCCCCGCCGAATTCCTCCAGCAAGGGGGATCTTCCGAAGTCGGCCCAAAAGAGGTGGTCGGTGCCGCGGAAAAAGGCGAAGGGGGACTGGGACAGGAGGGTTCCCTTGAGCTTCCGGAAGCGGGGCTCTAACTTGCGGTTGAAACGGGCGATGTGGTCCCGCACCCAGGAGGGGCGGGGACGGGGAGCGGGAGAGGCGCCGTCGGCGTTGAGGTTGAAGGGTTCCACGGGAGGCATTCTATCGCAAGGGCCCTTGCCCACCCCCCTGTCCAATGCTAAAGAATTGTAAAAAGTCTTCGGTCAACTCTTATAAAATGGACCCGCCCGCTCGAACAGGGCAATACCGGACATTAAGGAAGAAGAAGCGTGAAAAAACTCATCCAAGGCATCATTCAGTTCCATGAGACCCGTCGGCAGGGTTACGAGGAAACCTTCAGCAAACTGGCCTTGGGCCAGACCCCCGACGCCCTTTTCATCGCCTGCTCGGACAGCCGCGTGGCCGTCAACGTCTTCGCCTCCACCGATCCCGGGGACCTCTTCGTCCTTCGCAATGTGGGCAACTTGGTGCCCCCCTTCGGCCAACCCGGCGGCACGGGTACGGCGGCGGCGGTCGATTTCGCGGTGGATCACCTCAAGGTCAAGGACATCATCATCTGCGGTCATAGCGATTGCGGGGCCATGCACGCCCACGTGAAGGGTCAACAGGCTTTGCCCGAAGGGTCCTTGAAGGCCTGGTTGGAGATGGGCGCGGGCCCCGAAGCCACGGGCTTGGAGATCAACGAAGCCTCCCGGCGCAATGTCCTGAATCAGTTGGACCATTTAAGGGGCTACCCCAGCGTGGCGAAAGCCTTAACCGAACGCGGTCTGGGCCTGCACGGCCTTTGGTTCGATATCCGCCATCTGGAGGTCCTTTACTACGACGGGACCACTAGGGCTTGGGTCGTCCTTGACGAGAAGGACGGCAGCCGCATCCTCCAACAGCTCCGGAATTAAAAGCCGACCCTCCGATCTCGAAAAGGCATCTTCAACACGAAGTCACAAAGACACTAAGAAATTCTCCGTGAAGTTCCAAAATTCTTCAAAATCCCATCTTTTCTTGGTGTCTTAGTGGCTTTGTGTTGGATGTTTTTTTAGATAAAAGCTTTGAACTAAATCGCCGCCCGTCCGTCTAGAGGGTGTAGTACCTGAAATATGAAAGCGAAGAAGGTAATTTATGAAATATCTACACGCGAAAAAGTGGACTTTGGTTTTTGGCGTTTTGATATTGTCCGGATGGATGGTCCAAGTGGTTTGGATATTCCATTCGATGAAATAAGGCTGGCACCTTATCAGTTGAAGTTGATATCCTAAAATCTCTCTCTAGTCGTTCAGCGCGCCCCCACCCGGCGCGCTTTTTTATTTGTGGGTTCTATAAGAGCGCCGCAAACCGGATAAAGACCTGTTCCGAGAGGGCCTGTAAAGCCCTGGCCTTGGGGCCTAGGTCCTCTAGGACGCGCTCGGGCCGGACGGGGCCGCCTTGGGTCGTCAGTTCCTTGGCGTAAAGAGCGGCCCAGTCCCGCACCATCGCCTCCGTTACTTCCAAATGACATTGAAAGCCGTAGGCGTTGCGGCCGACCTTGAAGACCTGCTGGGGATAATATTCGCTTCCCGCCAAGCGGGTGGCACCCGGGGGCAAGTTGAAGGTGTCGCCATGCCAATGGAAGGCTTCGAAAGAGTCCGGTAACCCCAAGAGAAGGGGATCAAGCTGTCCTTGAGGGGTCAGCTCCACCGGGTACCAGCCGACCTCCGGTAAGGCGCCACGGTAGA
>CAZLND010000203.1:0-5291 GCA_964560635.1 uncultured bacterium
GCGCATTGCTGAGAGTAGAGAGATGGCCCCGTCGCTCGCCGGCGGAGATTTCCTGGACCGGTGGACTGGCCAAACCATGGGCGATTTGTTCGAACGCACTCAGTCCACCATGCCTAAAACCAGGCCAGGCAGCCTGCCGGTCGGTTTCGGAGGCCTTATCCGGGTGGTCGGGATGGGAATGGAAAATGCCAACCACATCCAAGCCCTTTTGACGGGCCAAAGCCTCCCCTTTCATATAATCCTTAGGGTCCATGTCATAGCGGGTTTCGGGCTTGAGTTTGTTGAGGTTCCCGCATTCGAAGACTTCGGTCACGACCCGTGTTTCTCCGGATTTTCCGAACATGAGTCCGCATATCTCATGGGGATAACCCTTTTCGCCGATCGCGGTCATTTGGGCTTTGGCTTCCGGTTTGAACGAGATCATTCCCAGACCCTGGTGGAAAGATATTTGTCCCCTGAGTCGGGGAAGATGGTGACGATGCAACCCGTCTTTATTTCCTTGGCCAATTGGACACAACCTGCCATGGCGCCACCGCTGGAGAGGCCTACCAAAACGCCCTCCTGCCGAGCCAATTTCTTGACCCATTCATAACTCTCGTCGGTATCGATGTCCATATGCTGGTCATAACCGTGGGTGTCATAAATACCCGGAACAATGGAGGAAGCCATGTGTTTCAACCCTTCCAAGCCATGGAACGGCTGGGAAGGTTCTAAAGCAACGACCTTTACTGAAGGCTTCAATTCTTTTAACCGCTTCCCCGTTCCCATCAAGGTGCCGCTGGTCCCAATTCCGGCAGCGAAATGGGTGATCTTGTCCCCGAGGAGTTCCATGATCTCTTCGGCGGTCGTCAACATATGCGCCTTAGGGTTCTCGGGATTGTTGTACTGGTCGGGGATAAAATACTTATCGGGATTTTCTTTGTAAAGTTCGCGGGCCAAAAGAATCGCCCCATCCGAACCGTCCATCTCACTGGAATAATGGACCTCGGCATTGAATGATTTGAGGATTCGCTTTCGTTCCTCGCTGACGTTGGCGGGAACGGCCAGGACCACCTTGTAACCCATCGCGGCCCCGATCATGGCGTAAGCGATACCAGTGTTACCCGAGGTGGCATCCAGAATGACCTTGTCTTTGGTGAGTTTACCCGTTCGGAGGCCTTCTTGGATCATCCGAAGGGCGGGTCGATCCTTGACCTAACCACCGGGATTGAAGGATTCCAACTTGGCGTAGATCTGGACGCCGGTCACGCCATGGGAATGGATCTCGACCATGGGCGTATGGCCGACCAGTTCGGTGACATTCTCAAAGATCCTGGGTGGATTCGAAACCAAACTGGTCAAGGGCGCCCTCTACTGGATCAAAGATTGTAAAAGACTTCCTTGCCCAAGTATTGGGCGGCATCACCCAATTCCTCCTCGATGCGAAGGAGCTGGTTGTACTTGGCGATGCGATCGGTGCGGGAAGCCGAACCGGTCTTGATCTGACCGGAGTTGGTGGCCACCGCGATATCGGCGATGGTCGTGTCTTCGGTCTCTCCCGAACGGTGGGAAACAATGGCCGTGTAACCAGCCTTCTTGGCCATCTCGATGGCTTCCAAGGTCTCGGTCAAGGTGCCGATCTGGTTGACCTTGATGAGGATCGAATTGGCGATCCCTTTCTCGATACCGGTCTTTAGCTTCTTGGTATTGGTGACGAACAGGTCGTCCCCGACGATCTGGATCTTCTTCCCGAGTTTATCGGTCATCAGCTTGAAGCCGTCCCAGTCGTTCTCGTCCAAGCCATCCTCGATCGAAATGATCGGGTACTTGTCCACGAGCCCGGAATAGAAATCTACCATCTGTTGGCTGGTCTTCTCTTTTTGGGCTTCCGCTTCGAGAACATACTTCTTCCCGGCCTTGTCATAAAAGCTGGAAGAAGCGGCATCCAAAGCGATAAGGACATCCTTGCCAGGCATGTAGCCGGCTTTCTTGATGGCTTCCATGATGACCTGGAGGGCCTCTTCGTTGGACTTCAGATTCGGGGCGAATCCGCCCTCGTCCCCGACGGACGTGCTCATCTTTTGATCATGGAGGACTTTCTTCAAATGGTGGAACACCTCAGCGCCGATCTGGATGGCCCGGCGGAAACTGTCAGCCCCGATGGGCATGATCATGAATTCCTGAAGGTCCACATTGTTATCGGCATGCATGCCGCCGTTGATGATGTTCATCATGGGAACGGGCAGAAGATTGGCGTTGGCCCCGCCGATGTACTTATAGAGGGGCAAGCGGGAGGCCGCGGCGGCCGCCTTGGCGTTGGCCAAGGAAACACCCAGGATGGCGTTGGCGCCAAACTTGGCTTTGTTGGGGGTCCCATCCAACTCGTTCATGAAATAGTCCAGGGCCCTTTGGTCCATGCTGTCCCAGCCCTTGATACGGGGAGCGATCTTGCTGTTCACGTTAGCGACGGCTTTGGTGACCCCCTTTCCACCGTAACGCTTCTTATCGCCGTCCCGAAGCTCCACAGCCTCGTATTCGCCCGTCGAAGCGCCCGAAGGTACAGCGGCGCGGCCGCGTGTCCCATCCTCAAGGATGACGTCGACCTCGACGGTCGGGAATCCCCTGGAATCCAGGATCTCACGGGCTTTGACTTCGGCGATCTGACGGCTCATGTTTCTTCCTCCGGTTGTTGTTAAAGGGCTTGAATGAAGCGCCGATTCTACCTTTGGCCTGAACCAACTGGCAAGCTTTTCAAGGAAAAGCAGGGGTCCCGAGCCAGGGCTTGTGATTCGACTCAGAACGAATCCAAGCTATTGAGCACAAGGCCTGTGACAAGCTTGGGATAAAAGTAGGTGGATTTTTGGGGCATGCGTTCCTGCTTCAAAGCCACCTCTCTCAATTGCTCAATGCGGGTCGGGTTCAAGAAGAACGTCACGGCGAATTCCTTTTTCTTCAAGCGGGCGACCGCGTCCTCCGCCTTGCTGGTGAAGGAGATCTCATGTTCGACCTTTTCTTTGGTGATGCCGAAGAAGGGTTCCAAGATGAGGCGATGAAGGAGGGTCACATCCAGTCTCTTTTGGGCGTCGGAAACACCCTGCATCAAGGGCGACTTCCCCACTTCCTTGGAGAACTGAAGGGCATAAAGTTTCTTACCCTCGAACGAAATACCGATAGCCGGACGTTGATCCCCCAGTTTTTGAAGCCACTGCCAGGGCGCTAAGCCATTCACGGACTTGGGATATTCATGAACATCACCCAGCGAAGAAAGGCGGCTTAACAAAAGAGCCGGAGAATCCACCAATCGCTTCGGAAGCATACGATGAGTGGGAAGAATGACCAGACCCGGATCTTCCATGGCCACGAACATCATTTGGACATAGTCAAAAGGCTTCGAGCCCATCTTCCCTTTGGCGCCCTTGGAGCGGAAAGCTTGATAAGACAAAGCCGTTTCGTAGCGATGATGCCCATCCGCGATGAAAAGAGTTACCGGCTTCATCTTTTTCTGGAGTTCCTTGACCCATTTCGCGTCCGAAACTTTCCAAACCTTGTTCTGGATGTCCTTGGGGTAATCCACGGTGATATCCGCTTTGCGGCCGGTGATCTTCTTCAAGAGTTTGCCCACTCCCCCTTTGTCTGGTAGAGCGAAAAGATACAACTGAAATTGGCTTTACAAGCCTTCGTCAATTTGAGCCGGTCGGCCTTGGGACCACTCAAGGTGTGCTCGTGGGCCAGGATGCCGCCCTTTTTCTTGCCGAAGGGGGTCAATTGGGAAAGGCCGATGAAACCCGTCCGGCGGAAGGTCTTACCATTCACCGAAAAGGACTGTTGATAAACATAGATGGACGGCTGGGCGTCCCGTTGGAGGATGCCCTTTTTCCGCCAGGCCCCGAAAGACTTCTTAGCCTTGGCATAATCCGAAGACTTGTGGGTCTCATGGCTGGGATTACCGATGATGAGCCGGATGACGTTGGCCGGGTCGGCGGCCAGCAACTGCTTTTTTTGCGGGGTCGTGATAACGTCGTAAGGAGGGGCCATCACCTTGGCGAGTTTGGAGGCGCCCTTGATGGAATAACGAATGCCACGATACGGAATGATATTAGCCATTTTTCACCCCTTAAAAAATTGAACCACCAAGACACCAAGGGCACCAAGTAAGACTTACCCAAACAAGTCTTTTGTCGTTCTTGGTGAACTTAGTGCCTTCGTGGTTATTGAATCTTTTAACTTTTCCTTGCGAGAAGCTTCTTGACCTCGTCCATGAAGGCGTTGATGTCCTTGAATTGCCGGTAAACGCTGGCAAAGCGGACATAAGCCACATCATCCAATTCCTTGAGGCGGTTCATGACCATTTCCCCGACCTCGGTTGAATTGATCTCCTTGGCCGCGCGTTCCATCAAGGTATTCTCGATATCGTCGACGAGGGCCTCGATCTTCTCGGAAGAAACGGGCCGCTTTTCCACGGCTTTTCGGATGCCCGCCACGATCTTCAAGCGGTCGAAAGGTTCCCTGCGTCCGTCCCGTTTGACGACCATCGGCAGGATCTCTTCGATCTGCTCATAGGTCGTAAAGCGCTTCTCGCACTTCAGACATTCGCGGCGGCGGCGGATGGCCGAACCACCTTTACTAGGCCTTGAATCCATGACTTTGTCTTCTTGATGTCCACAAAAAGGGCACTTCACCGGGAGCTCCTCAACCTGTGGTAGCCTGCACAACAGGGCCGGATTATACCATAGGTTGATGGACTTGAGACTAGGGCTATCAAGCCATTGAATGGAAAACTTAGAAAATAAAGGATTTTGACTAGGGAATGATCTCAGTCCCTACCCCTTGTGGGGTAAAGATCTCAAGCAAAAGAGCATGGGGCAGGGTTCCATCAATAATATGGGTCTTATGGACACCGGACCTGACCGCGTGGAGGCACGCTTCGATCTTGGGGATCATGCCGCCTGAAATGACGCCCTTCTTCAAGAGATTCGGCACTTCCCTCGCCTTCAAAGTGGAGATAAGACTTTTGGGATCATCCTTCTTTTTACAAATGCCGGGAACATCGGTAAGGAAGATCAACTTCTCGGCTTTCAAGGCGGCGGCGATCGCCCCGGCCGCTTCGTCCGCGTTCACGTTATAGCTTTTGCCTTCTTCCCCCAAACCCAAAGGCGCGATGACCGGGATGAATTTCTCCCGGTCCAAGCTTTCCAAGACAGCCGTGTTGACCTTGGTCACCTTGCCTACGAAACCAATATCCTTACCGGACTTCGACTTGACCCGTTTGGCCTGCAACATCCCGGCGTCCTTGCCGGAAAGACCGATGGCCT
>CAZLND010000204.1:0-5279 GCA_964560635.1 uncultured bacterium
CGGACACTTCCCACTTCCCGGGCTCGGGGTCCCAAAAGAGGGACTTATCCGGCTTGCCCTGGCCCAGCAATTTCCCGTTCAGGAACCAAAAGACCTGGTCCACATCCGGACCCGTCTGGACCTCCAGGTTCATCTTCTGGCTCCCTTCGGAGATGCCCCGCTGCATCTCATAATGCCCCGCCGCCCTGGGCGAAGTGATGCGGGGCTGGAACCGGGAATAAAAATACGTGCAGTCAGGATTATGGGTCGGGATGGATGCGAATTTCCTCCCGTGACTTCTCAAGAACCGGGTCACGTCCGGCGGCCATAGTTCAAAAACACGGGACCTGTATTCCTCGCCTTTACCCGACATGCAATAACGGCAAACCTCTTTCCCGTCTTTCTTTCGCATCCAGACCAATTGGTGGACGGGGCAGGCGCTGTTATCGCTGACCCCGGGGATGAAATCATCCTCTTCGGTGCTGGCGCAGTGTTCACCCGCGCATTGACCGGAAAGGGTGCAGATCTTCCGTTTTTTCACTCCCGGGGGCCTGGCGAACCAGGAATCGGTCGAACGGGTCAACTGGTTGAACAGGTCGATGACCACCGGCGCCGCCGAATCATGGCCGATAAGAGCAGGCGATCCCGTGTTGTTGGTGTTGCCGAGCCAGACCCCGATGGTATAGTCCGGGTTATATCCCACGCACCAGGCGTCCCGGTGCCCGAAGGAAGTCCCCGTCTTGAAAGCGATCTTGCCGCGGGTGGGCGAGAATTCCCAAGAGGCGGGCAGGTCCGTTCTTTCGGCCTTGGCAAGCATCTCCGAAACCAAGTACGACGCTTCCGGGGAGAGGAGGGCCTTCCCCCTTTTGGAGTCGGAAATCGGGTCTTCTGTAAAAAATCTCAAGGTCCTCATGCGCCCGCCATTGGCGAGCGCTGTGTAGATCCGGACCAACTCCTCCAAAGCCACTGGATAGGCTCCTAACACCACCGATAGACCCGGATCCAAACCGCCGCGACCCCGGCCGATGCAACCCGCTTGCTTGAGCCAACCCTCCAAACCGATGTTCCCCTGAGACTCCAGGGTGGATTCCAATCCAACTGCAGGGATATTGAGAGAATGGGCTAAGGCATCCTCGGCGCTGACCAGTCCGGTGTACTTCCCCTCATAATTGACCGGCTGGAACCCGCCATAATCCCGGGGGATGTCGAAGAGGACCCGCTTGGGGGTGACCATCCCATGGTCGATGGCCATTCCATAGAGGAAGGGTTTCAAGGCCGAGCCGGGTGACCGGAGGATATTCGCCCCATTGATCTGTCCCCCAAAGGGGTCTTGGAAGTTGGGGCTCCCCACGTAAGCGAGGACCGCCATGTTGTGGTTGTCCACGATGATCAAGGCGCCGTTATGGACGCCCTGGCTTTTAAGGTTGTTCACCTGGGTCAAGAGCCTTTGTTGGGCCAAGCCTTGCAATTGGGGTTTTAAGTTCAGGGTCAAAAGTCCCATCTTTTGGGCGGCCAATTGGGTGGCCCGGGATACCAGGTGGGGAGTGCTGTCGGGATCGCGGAAGCGGCCTTGGGGAATGGCCGAACGATAAGCCTCTTGCGCTTCTTCCTTGGTGGGCTTGACCACGGGAAGGATCTGTTGGAGGACCCGGTCCCTTCCCCATTTGGCTTTTTCCGGGAACCGATCGGGCCGCCTGGCTGTGGGCGAGCGGGGAAGGCTGATGAGCAGCGCTGTCTCACCCCAGGAAAGCAACTTGGCCGGTTTACCGTAATACAACAGGGAGGCCGTCCCAACCCCTTCGATGTTGCCGCCCATGGGGACACTGTTGAGGTACAGCTCCAGGATCTGTTTTTTGGAATATCGCGTTTCCAGTTGAAGCGCGCGGAAAGCTTCCACCAACTTGGACCCGAAAGTTCGGGACCTTCTTTCCATCAATTTCGCCACCTGCATACTGATGGTGGAGGCCCCCGAGAGTATCTTTCGATGGGTCATATCCAGGTAGATGGCCCTCCCCAACGCCACCGGGTTCACCCCCGGGTGCCAGTAGAACCAACGGTCCTCGTAAGCCACGAACCCCCTTGCCACTTGGGGAGAGATGTCCTCCAACTTCAGGGGCAAACGGTACTTCCCGCTCTTGGAAAGGGTCAGCCTTAAAAGACTACCGTCGGAAGCCAGATAGGCTGTCGAATAATCCCCTTGGAGTCCTTGCAGGGGCAGCGGCACGAACCGCAGGCAAAGATAGGCGGCCACGAAGAAGGAGACGGCCAGGATGAATTCAAGGTTCTTTTGGGGAGAAATTCGCATGGGCCATTGAAACGGAGAACGTGTCACAAGCCAAGCTCGAACCCGCGGCCCCACGCCTAGTATTTGGCGGGCGCGACGATCAGGGTCTCTCCCGTGTTGGAACGCCCGAAGATCTCGGGGTCATACATGGCTTCGGCGGTCAAACCCGGGACCTGGAACTGGCCAGGAGTGACGGCCCGCACGCTATAGGAGAAGGTGACTTCCTCATCCACATTCTTGGAGAAAAGCAGGACCCGGTCGTCCCGGAAATCCTGGAACGCCGGGGAGAAGGTACACTCGGGCTCGAATTGTAGATTGCCACGGGAGGCCAGTCGGGGGTTATCCACTTCGAACCCCGCCGGCAAAAGATCCACCACCACCAAGTTGTCCAGCGGCTTGGCGCATTTGACCCGCAGGGTCACGACCACCAACTGACCTTGGGCGATGGACCCAAGGTTGATGACGCTGCCCTTTTCGTCCCGGTATTCCCGGCTGACCTTGATCCCGTTCTCCACCGACTCTTTTTCGGACTTCAACTTGGTGCCCTCGGCCATAAGGTGGTAATAAAGAGGGCGGTCGCCCGTGTTCTTCAGGTCCACCTGTTTCCCGGACATCTTCTCGTCTTTCACGACCGCCGTTTCGCCGGTCAAGACCTGGGGCGTCCCATCCTTAAGGGACCATTCAGCGCTCAAGGGATAGGCCTGGGTGGTAGCCTTGACGGCTTTCGCGATGGCCATGAAGGACCAGGCGTTCTCCTGGGTGGTGCCAAAATGACCATATTTCATCCGCTCCCCGAATTTGATGAGCATGTTCCCGATCTCGGCGTTCTGGGGGTCGGCCTCGGTGAGGGCCAACAGATAAAGGGCCATTTCCCGGTTAGGGGAGAACCAATCCCCATCCAATTCCCTTTGCAGAGCGCTCGGCAGGTACTTATTGGGCAAGAGGGCCAGGGCCGATGCTCGATCTCCCAGGGCTGAATAGGCCAGGGATAGGTAACACCTCTCGATAGTCGAGCGGGCCTTGGGGTTCTGCATCTCCGCTTTCAAAGCGGCCATTGCCTCGGTGTCGGCCCTTTCGGCCAGCACTTTCAGGTAAAGGATATAAGCGCTGTCGGGTATCTCCACATTCTGTTTGCGGCGGTCCAGCCGGCCCACACCCTTGCCCTTCACTTGAATAGCGCCCAATCGGCTGTATATCCGCTCCATCACCAGGCTGTTCACCTGATAACCCTGCTTTTGGGCCTCGATGAGGAAATGGGAAACATAATTGGCGAGATATTCGCCGCCGCTTTCCTGTTCCCCCGGCCAAAGGGCGAAGCTTCCATCGGTCAACTGCATCTTGCAAAGGTCATTGATGGCGTCCTGGACATACATCTCCACAGCGTTGGCGTGCCCGGAGAAACGCCCGGTCAGAAGCCCGATATCCTTGAAGTAAAGTAGGGGGAAGGCCGTGGAAGTTTTCTGTTCCGCACAGCCATAGGGATAGTTAATGAGGTAATCCAGGCTTCCCAGGAAGGTCAACAAGGGACTGGAAGAGACCGCCAACCGGACCCTTTCTCCTTGCGGGATGAATTCACCGGGCACGTTCAATGGCACCGTGGAACCGGCGTTCAATTGCCCGAAGTTGATCTCGGTGGTCAGGGGATTGCCGGGGCGCACCGCCAATTCGGTCTCCACATCGTAGTTCTCGCCCGCCTCATCGGTGGCCGTCACCTTGAAGTGGGCCACACCGGCGTCCATTTTGGCTTTGGCGTGGAAAAGAATGCGCTTTTGCCCTTCCTCGCCCAAGGAAAGCTCCTGCCCTTCTTCCCCATCCAGCGCCACGGGACCCGAAGTGGTCAAGGAGATCTTCACCTTTTGGGATTTCTTGGTGTTGTTGTAGACAAGGACCGGGACGTCGAAATGGTCGCCTGGGGCCAGGAAACGGGGGAAAGAAGGTTCCACGACCACTGTATCCGCTACTTTCACGTGCAAGGAGGAGGCCCCAAACTTGTTTTCCTTCACCCCCAGGGCCATGACCCGGACCTCACCATGGAACTGGTCGGTCGCGAAGTGATAGGCGACTATTCCCTTTTTATCGGCGGTCAAAATTCCTGAGAACAAGGCGTAGGACTTCACTCTCTTGGCGGCGATAGGGTTCAAGTGACGCACCGCGAAACCTTCCCCTTCGTCACCACCCACCGCGTCCTTGCGATTCAAGTCGGGCAGGATCTCGTCGAACAGGCCGAATGTGGAGGTGGTCAATCCGCGCTTACGGTAGAAATACTTGAAGGGATCGGGGGTGTTGAACCCGACGATCTGGAGGATGCCCTCGTCCACCGCGGCCAGGACCACCTTGGCGCCCGGGTTCCCCGTGTCCAGGTCCACGTCGATGCCTTTGCGGGACTTGACCGAATCCGAGGCCCCCTGCCACTTGAAGTCGATCTCATGGCTGGAAGTGTCCAAGGCCAGGGGCGCCACCCCAAAAGAGGCCATGGGCATGGTTCGCATGGATTCTTCGGGTTTACGCACCAAGAGGCCCACCACATAGGCGTTGGGCAAATAGGCGGCTTCCACCTTTGGCAGGGTGACCACGTTGAGGCCCGCCACCACGGCCACGGTTTGTGTGTGGAAAACCTGCTCCCTTTCGATGCTTAGGACCAACCGGCCCGCAAAAGGAGCCCGCACCTCGACTTTGGGGATGTCCCCGACCTGGTATTGGGCCTGGTTCAAGATAAGGGAAAGCTTGGTGGGATCTTCCAACCCGGCCGTCTCTTCCCCGTTCTCTTTTTGCTCGCTCCCCGAGACCACGACCATCAGGGAACTTCTCATGGACTCTTCGTTGCCCAAGTAAATGGTGTATTCGCCCGGCTTATCGGGAACGAAGCTATAGGTACCCTTCCCATCCACGGTGATCTCTTTGCCATCGACCACTTGCTCGTAATAAGCCGAATCGTAATTCCGACCCGACCAGCCGCTGCGCCGGAAGATGGAATACCAGACCTTACGTTTGACCAGCAGGACCACCTGCTTGGCTT
>CAZLND010000205.1:0-5275 GCA_964560635.1 uncultured bacterium
CGCCCAGGCTATCAAAGAAAAGATCAAACAACTTGAACAGAAATTAGGCCCGTCTAAAACGCCTACTGGACATTGATCCGACGACCCCTCTTGCCTTGAACCCCCCCCTCAAACTCCTTATACTTAACCCTCTTTTGCTCCCCCTGCGCCAAGGCTTCGGGGGACAGGCTGCCCCACAAATACAATTCGATGAGGAAACATGATAGGTAATGTCCTAACCAAGATCTTTGGAAGCCGCGCCGAGCGCGAGCTCAAGAAACTGTGGCCCAAGGTCCATGAGATCAACTCTCTGGAACCCAAGATGCAGGCCCTGTCGGATGAACAGCTCAAGGCGAAAACCATTGAATTCAGGGAGCGTCTAGCCAAGGGCGAAACCTTGGACGACCTTTTGGTGGAAGCCTTCGCTGTGGTACGGGAAGCTTCCAAACGCACCATGGGTCTGAGGCACTTCGACGTTCAGCTCATCGGCGGAATGGTGCTCCATTCGGGGCGCATCTCGGAAATGAAGACCGGCGAAGGGAAGACCCTCGTGGCCACCCTTGCGGTTTATTTGAACGCCCTGGAAGGTAAGGGCGTCCACGTTGTGACCGTCAACGACTACCTGGCCGAACGCGACAGTTTAGGCCGTGGGGTCTTCAAGGGGATGGGGAACATTTATAGTTTCCTGGGCTTGACCACCGGTGTCATTAAACACGGCATCTCCCACACCCAACGCAAAGAAGCCTACGCCTGCGACATCACCTATGCCACCAACAACGAGTTGGGCTTTGACTACCTGCGCGACAACATGGCCACCTCCATGGAATATACCGTCCAACGGCCACTGAACTACGCCATTGTGGACGAGGTGGACAGTATCCTCATCGATGAGGCTCGCACGCCTCTCATCATCTCCGGGCCTAGCGAAGAATCCACCGACCTTTATTACCGCATTGACCGCATCATACCGGCCCTCAAAAAGGGAAAAGAGCTGGATTACGACACCGAGGAAAAGACCCGGTCGGTTTTCCTGACCGAAAAGGGAGTCAAGCACGTTGAACAGCTCCTGAAGGTCGACAATCTTTACGACCATAAGAACGTCCAATTGGTCCATCACGTCAACCAGGCACTCAAAGCCCATGTCATCTTCAAACGGGACGTGGATTACATCGTGACCGAGGGGGAAGTGGTCATTGTCGATGAGTTCACGGGACGATTGATGCAGGGCCGCCGTTATTCGGATGGATTGCACCAAGCTTTGGAAGCTAAAGAGAAAGTGAAGATCGAGGCTGAGAACCAGACCCTCGCCACCATCACCTTCCAGAACTTCTTCCGTATGTATAAGAAGCTGGCGGGCATGACGGGTACGGCCGAGACTGAAGCCGCTGAATTCGCTGAGATCTACAAACTGGACGTCCTGACCATCCCTACCCATCATCCGATGGTCCGCCTGGATGACGCGGACGCGGTTTACCGCAGTCATCGGGAGAAATTTGACGCTATCGTCAACGAGATCGTTGAGCTAAATAAAAAGAACCAGCCGGTCCTGGTGGGAACGGTTTCCATCGAGAAGAATGAACTTCTCTCCTCTTTGCTCAAGAAGAGAGGGGTCAAGCACGAGGTCCTGAACGCCAAGTTCCACGAACGCGAAGCCGAGATCATTTCGCTAGCCGGCCAGCCCGGTGCGGTCACCATCGCCACCAACATGGCGGGCCGTGGTACGGACATCGTTCTGGGTCCTGGGGTCAAGGAAGTGGGCGGTCTTGCTGTCTTTGGTTCTGAACGCCACGAAAGCCGCCGTATCGACAACCAGCTCCGCGGTCGGTCGGGTCGCCAAGGCGATGCGGGTCTTTCCCGTTTCTATGTCTCCCTTGAGGACGACCTGATGCGCATTTTCGGGTCTGACAAGCTCAAAGATTGGATGACGCGCCTGGGCATGGAAGAAGGAGAAGTAATCCAGCATTCCTGGGTCTCCAAATCCATTGAACGGGCCCAAAAGTCCGTGGAAGCCCACAACTTCGACATCCGCAAGCACCTTTTGGAATATGACGACGTGATGAACAAGCAGCGTGAGGTCATCTATCGGGAACGCAACCGGGTCCTTCGGGAATCGGATATCCGTACGCACATGCAAGAGATCCTCGATGACGTTTCGGTTTTCGGTATCGACACCTATTTCCCCGAGAAGGCCAAGAATGACGAGTGGGATATCGAGGGGCTCAAGAAATGGTTCTTTGACCTGACCAGGCAGGCCCTTTCCTGGAACGAGCAGAACCTTCGCCTGATGGACCGGGAGGCCCTTTATGAGGCTCTCAAGGATGAGATGGTGAAGGCCTATGCGGAAAAGGAAAAAGCCCTAACGCCCGATATTACCCGACGGTTGGAGAGGGCGGTCATCCTCCAAGTGGTGGACAATCAATGGAAAGACCACCTCTTGTCGATGGACCATTTAAAAGAAGGTATCGGCCTTCAATCCTATGGCGGCAAAGACCCCCTGATCGAATATAAAAGAGAAGGCTTCGCCATGTTCCAGGACATGATCTCGCGTGTGAAGGAAGAATCCCTTCGTCTCTTGTTCATGGTGGCGAAAGTGGATTCGCCCGATGACTTGTTCGACATCGATATGCCATCCAACATCAAGGAAGAACATCCTGATTTCGACCCTCAGGCCGCCATGAAATCCGCACCCGCCGCCGCGCCCCAGCCTATGGGCATGATGGGTGGCAATGTTCCCCCGAGTATGGCCTCCATGGGAGGCCAGCCTTGGGAGAATGCCCAAGGCGGTCAACCCCAGGGACAACCCGTGAAGGTAGCTCCCATCCGCCGGGAAGAGCCTAAGATCGGCCGGAATGACCCCTGTTGGTGTGGGTCGGGCAAAAAGTATAAGAAATGCCACGGGGCATAGCCCTGAGGCATTTTGGCCTGTACCGAACCCACCAGGCGAGGCACACGCTTTGGCATGTCGTTCCCGAACAGGAACGATAAAAGAAGTGCCACGGCGCCTGATGTTTTATGATGTCCCCAGCAATAACCCTGATAAAGGTGGCTCCATGTTCCGTCAAATAGGATGGCTGTTCGTGGCGGCTGTTCTTCTTTCTGGATGTTCCCGTGTCGACCCCAAGATCTACGCCCAAAATGGCCCGGTGGCCGATGGGGATATGCTCATCGAGTCCTCTATCGGCGATGCCAAAACCCTCAACCCGGTATTGGTGGACGAAAGTTCAGGAGGGGACATCGTTGGGTTGGTCTTCAGTGGTCTTCTTCGATACAACGAAAAGATGGAATTGGAACCCTCCCTTGCCGAAAAGTGGACCATTTCAAAGAATGGTAAGGTCATTACCTATTACCTGCGCAAAGGCGTGAAGTTCCATGATGGAGTTGAGTTCAGGGCCGACGATGTGCTTTTCACCTACAAGGTTTATACCGACCCCACGGTCCAAACCCCCTATGGCGCCGATTACCAGTACATCAAGAATGTCGAGATCATGGGTCCTTACGAGGTAAAGGTCACTTACAAGAAAGCCTTTGCGCCCGCCCTTACCAACACCTTCGGCTCCATCCTTCCGAAACACCTTCTGGAAGGGAAGGACATCAATCATTATGACGAGTTCAACCGCCATCCCGTCGGGACTGGGCCTTACAAGTTCGTGGAATGGAAAACGGCCCAGCAGATCGTTCTGGAAGCGAACCCCGACTATTGGGAGGGAAAGCCCCACATCAAGCGGTTCATTATGCGGATCATCCCCGATCAATCTTCCGAATTCTTGAGTTTGCTCAAGGGGGAGACCGACGCCATGGGCGCCTGGACTTCCGGCACGCTCTCGCCGGAACAATATGCCCGGCAGACGGATACTCCTAAATTCACCGACTACTACAATAAGTTCCAAACGGACCAGTTCGTTTACACCTACATCGGGTGGAACCTAGGGAATCCCTTGTTCAAGGATGTGCGTGTCCGCAAGGCCCTGACTCTTGCCATTGACCGAGAGTCCATCATCAAGAATGTGATCTATGGTCTGGGTTCGGTCTGCACAGGCCCCTTCGTGCCCCAATCGTGGGCTTACAACCAAGAGGTGAAGCCCTTACCTTTCGACCCTGCGGCAGCCAAGGATCTATTGAAACAGGCGGGTTGGAAACCGGGGGCCGACGGACTTCTGCACAGATCGATCAACGGAAAGGATGTCCCCTTTTCTTTCAAACTTTACACTAACCAAGGGAATGTCAGTCGGGAACGTATCGCCACCATCGTCCAACAACAGTTGAAGGAAGTTGGCATTGACTGTCAACCGACGATCATGGAGTGGACGGCCTTGCTTTCCGAATACATCAACAAACGTAAATATGACGCCATGGTGATGGGTTGGCAGTTCGGGCCTGAACCTGATTGCTTCCTGTCTTGGCATTCCTCCCAAATGGGTGAACACCAGTACAACATGGTGGGATACAAGAACAGGGAAGTGGACTGGCTTTTGACCCAAGGGCGGGAAACTTTGGACCCGGCCAAGAGGGTGAAGATCTACCGGCACATCCATAAGCTTCTCTACGATGACGTGGCCGCCACCTTTCTCTATGTCCCTTATTCACTTCCGGCGGTGCACAAACGGTTCAAGGGCCTTACGGTCAATCGCAACGGCATTGGTTGGCACCCGGAGAAGTGGTATGTGCCAATTGACCAGCAGAAATACAAACCCTAATTTTCAAAAGTTGGCCGCTGCTTGCTGCCTACTTGAGGTGATCCGTGCGTAAATTCCTTGTTCGTCGTTTGCTGATCCTCATTCCCCTGATGTTGGGCATCTCGATCCTCACTTTCGCCATTCTTCAGCTCTCCCCGGGGGATCCAGCCACCCTTGCCGTCAATCTGAACGCCAAGATCGACCCGGGTTACATTTATAAACTGCGCGCGGCTTACGGACTGGACCAACCGATCTATGTCCAATATGGACGCTGGTTGAAGGGTATGCTGACGCTGGATTTCGGTAATTCCTTCGCCGATAACCGCCCCGTCTTGACCGTGATCGGCGAAAGGATGCCCGCCACCCTGCTCTTGTCCGGACTTTCCGAAGTCCTCCTTTTCTTGGTCGCCGTTCCTTTGGGCGTGGCGGCCGCTTATTATCAGGGTAAATTCTTGGACCGATTCATCACGGTCTTTTCTTTTGTGGGTTTCGCCATGCCGGGCTTTTGGCTGGCCTTGATGTTGATGTTGGTCTTCAGCGTGCAGTTGGGCTGGCTTCCTGTTTCGGGAATGTTCTCCACCGGGTCCGAGTACCTGCCCTGGTATTCCAGGTTCGGCGACCTT
>CAZLND010000206.1:0-5243 GCA_964560635.1 uncultured bacterium
GGACGTGGTCTCAAGGACCTATGTCTACGAAAGCCCCTGCCGCAATATCACCTGCGTGAACAAAATGGCCAAGACCTGCAAGGACATACGGTGCTTTGAGGTGCTGGATGTGGCCGTCATCGCGGGGGATATCAAGGCTTACCTGAAGGTTTAACAGGGCGCTAAAAAAATGCTTTTAGCCATGTCTACAGCCACGGGGTAGGAACAGATCGTTTCTAAGCTCTTGTTCTTCCAAGAGCGGATCTGCGACGCAGGAACGAAAAAGTCCGCCCTTTGGACTTTTTCATCATTCTGTAACTCTACTTCGTTACGTAGCTTTCCATCTTCTCGAATTTATCAAAGGGCTTCCTATCGGTGGAGACCCGGCCCTTCGTCTTCAAAACCTTCAATTCCTCGTTCGTCGGCTGGACCAAATACAGCGACGGGGTGAAGTAATCGAAGCTGATCCCCTGCTTTTTCAATTTCTTGATATTACTTTCCATTTTTTTGATCGAGATCGGCTTGGGGGAAGCCATGCGGTAGGTCCAACCCATTCCGAAGCAAGGCATGTCCACCCGGGCCGTGAGGATGTTCGGGAAGACCGAGTGGAAGGTCTTATAGATGGTGGCGAAGGACTCCGGGAACAAATAATAGTTGTCCGTATGGATGGCGATGATGCCTCTGTCCGTCAGCCGCTTCTTGCAGGTTTGGTAGAACTCTTTCGTGTAAAGCATCTTGGAAGGCCCGTGAGGCTCGGTCAGGTCGATGATGAGCACATCGAACTTCTCAGGTACCTCTTCCAGCCGCTTGCGGGCGTCCTTATAGATGATGTCCACCCGCTTATCCCGCAGGCACTTCTCGATGGGCGGATAGTTCTTGCGGCAAAAATCGACCACTCCCTTGTCGATCTCTACCATCAGGATGCGCTTGAGGCTCTTGAACTTGACCGCTTCCTCGATGGCGAAACAGTCCCCCCCGCCGATGACGCAGATGCTTTGGGGGTTCGGATGGGCCAAAAGCGGGGCCGAGACCAGGTACTGGTGGTAGCGGTTCTCGTCGCCGTTGGAGATCTGGATCTTGCCGTCCAGGAAAAGCATGGTGCCGAAGGTCTTATCCTCGAAGATCTCCATGCTTTGGAAAGGGGTCTTGCCCTTGTACAAAGACCGTCCCTTATAAACATGGCCAAAGGTGTTCGTCGTCCACTCGGTCTTCACAGGCATGAGGGTCTCCTCAAAAGGTGTTCTGGCGCTATAGGATACGGGCTACCGGAGGGGCCATTCTTCTCAAGGCCGGGACAATTATCAATAGACCGGGGGGGCTTGACCACAAATAAAAAAACCCGCCTCCCATGTGGGGGGCGGGTTTTAGGGGGAAAACCTTTAAAAGATCTTGGCCATGGCCGTGGGGCCGTCCACCGGCCGGAGGGGGATGTCCAGGTTCCCGGATTTCAAACTATTGTAGATCTTGATGAGTTTGGGGTTGTTGGGGTTGATGCGCAGGCTCTCCTCGAAGGCTTTCAGGGCCTCCTCCTTGTCCCTCAGCTCAAAATAGCAATAACCCACCATTTGATAGGACTGCCAAAAATCGAAGTTATTGTCGATGGCTTGCTCGAACCGGACCAAGGCTTTCTCGTAATTGCCCTTCAGGTAAAGGGAAAGGCCCATTTTGTAGTCGCGGACGTAATCCTTGACCGTTGTTCCCGCCTGGAGCGGGCAAGCCGCTACCAAGACGATGAACAAGAGGGCGAGGGACCAACGACAGGCTTTAATAGGCATCAGGGATATTCCACCTTCAAGAGATTCAGTTTCTAGACGGTTCATAACGTTTTTAATCCTGAAAATAATACACCCGTTGCATCGGACTGGGTACCAAGCATTTGACCGGGAAAGGCCTTATTTAGGGGCTTTTCCATGGGTGGCGATGATGGTGGAATGCATACCCCCCCGGGTGGCGAACTGGCCGGTCACTCGGCACCATTTGGGTTTGCCGGCGGCCACAAAATCCCGAAGCATGCGGTTGACGGCGTTCTCGTAAAAGATACCGATGTTGCGGTAGGCCAGGATATAGCCCTTGAGGGATTTGAGTTCCAGTACATGTTTCACCGGCTCGTATTCCAGGATGATGGTCCCGAAATCGGGCAGGCCCGTCTTAGGACAGACCGCGGTGTACTCAGGGATCTCAATGCGGATGGTGTAACCAGGGTACTGGTTCGGGAAAGTCTCGACCGGGGGCAGCTTTACTTTGATGCCGGACTCAGCGTGGGTTTTGTTGTAATCCGTCATGGCTTAATTCACCAGATCGTAGAAAGTATTACGCTGATGGGGCTCATAGCCCATTTCCTTGATAAGGCGTTGCATCTCATCCAGGCCCATCAGGTATCGCAGACCGGTTGAAGCCACCACATTCTCTTCCAACATGATGCTCCCCAGGTCATTGGCTCCGTATTTGAGACCCAATTGGCCGATCTTCTTCCCTGGCGTCACCCAAGAGGCCTGCAAGTTGGGCAGGGTGTGATTCAAGATGACACGAGAAAGGGCTAGGGTCTTGAGATATTCCTGCCCGCTGGCGCTCTTCAATCCCAAGCTCTCGTTGCCCGGCTGGTAGAGCCAGGGGATGAAGCCCAGGAACCCGCCCGTTTCTTCCTGCAACTCACGGATAAGGAAAATATGCTCGATGCGTTCTTCGATGGTCTCCACATGACCGAACATCATGGTGGCCGTAGAGCGCATGCCCAAGGAATGAACGTCGCGCATGACCCCCAACCATTCTTGGGTAGAGGCCTTGAGGGGAGCGATCTCTTTGCGGACACGATCGGACAATATTTCGGCCCCGCCGCCCGGCATGGAATCCATGCCCGCGGCCCTGAATTTCTTGAGTATCTCGATGACCGGCATCTTGAAAAGACCGGAGAAATGCACCAGCTCCGGAGGCGAGAAAGAATGCAAAGTGATGTCGGGATGAGCCTGTTTGACCTTGGAAAGCATATTGAGGTACCAATCCAAGGTCAGGTCGGGGTGATGCCCGCCCTGGAGCAGGATCTGGGTACAGCCCTTTTCCTTGGCCTCGGTGATCTTGTGGATTATCACATTCTCGTCGTTGACATAACCCTCTTTGACATCCCCCGGTTCCCGGTAGAAAGCGCAGAACTTGCAATAGGTCACGCAATAATTGGTGTAATTGATGTTCCGGTCGATGAGATAGGTGGCGATCTTGTCGCCCTTGGTGCGGACTTTCAAGGTATCCGCGATGGCGCCCAACTCGTTCAGGCTGGAACCATGAAAAAGCTCCAACGCTTCCGCACGGTTAACAACGTGGCCGTCGAGGACCTTTTCCTGGAGGGTTTCGATGGTAGCGGTAGGCATTAGAGGATCAACCCTTCTTCTTTCAGTAACCGTTGGAATTCCTGCTGTCCCCTGACTTCCTCAGGACCATAGTTGTAGTTGATGTTCTTTTCCAGATATTCTTTGGACTGGGGCCGGTGGAATATCCAAATACCGGGGTAACTATTGGCGATCTCGGCGAAATGCTTGAGCCCCTCGGTCTTGACGGCCAAAAGGTCATTCTCGATCTCGCGGGCCACTTGCACATTGCGGGCCATCCAAACGGCGTAAACAAAGGGTTTGCCCGTGCGAAGGGCCCATTCCTCACCCAGATCGGTCACCAGCATGCCGGTGGGGGCGGCTTCCAAGGCAATGTCACCGAACTGCAAGACCGCTTCCCAGGGTTTCACTTGGTTGGGATGAAAGGTTTGCATATCCACGCTTTTAACCTCGACCTTACCGGCGCCGAACCATTTTTTGAGGATCAAACGGGCCAAAAGAACGGAAGTTTGGGACCGATTGTCGACAAAAAGGCGCTCGACCTTCTGCAAGGGACCGTTGGATAAGAGACGAACGCTCTTGACCGGGCCCTTGGACCCGATGGCCGCCATCGGAACGATCTTCAGGTCAGGGATAAGGAAATTGGCGACAACAGGGGCCAAAGCGACATCCAATCGGCCTTCTTTAAGGAGCAGGCCCATCTCATTGGGGGCCACCGGAAATAATTGATGATGGTTCTTCATTTCCCAGATGAGGGGCTGAGCGTTCAAGAAAGGAACCACACCGATCTTCATGGGCTTGGAGGTGAACTTAACGGGCGCCGCTACTGGAGCTGCGGGAGCTGCCGGAACCGCAGTGGCAGCGGTCGCAGTTGCCGCGTTGGCAGCGGGGGCTGTCACAGGCGCCGCAGGGGTGGGTGCGGCGGGGGTATTGGCTGGAGTTTCGCTCATGATCATTTCCTTTTTTAAAAGATTTACTTGGCCAACGCCGGTTCTTGGAACTTCTTGAGCTCTTTATACAAAGTATCCCGTTCAACAGGGACCCGGCCCGCGTCCTGGATCAGACGCCGCAGGTCCGCAACCGTCATCACTTCAGGCGTATCCGCGCCCGCCATATGATAGATGTTTTCCTCGATCACCGTGCCGTCAATATCATCCACCCCATAGGAAAGGGAGAGCTGGGCCAAGCGGGCGCTGAGCATGATCCAATAAGCCTTGATATGGGGGAAATTGTCGAGATAGATGCGGCCAATGGCCAGGGTCTTCAGGTCTTCCATGCCGCTGGGCCGGGCGAAATGGTCCATGGCCGTATGGTCAGGATGGAAGGCCAGGGGGATGAAGGTTTGGAACCCGCCCGTCTCGTCCTGCAAGGCCCGCAGGCGGCGCATGTGATCCACCCGGTGCTCATATTTCTCGATATGGCCGTAAAGCATGGTGGCGTTGGTCTTCAGGCCCAGCTTGTGGGCGGTCCGATGCACTTCGAGCCATTGGTCCGCGTTGGCTTTGCCGGGGCATATCTTTTCCCGAACGTCAGGGTGGAATATCTCGGCCCCTCCGCCGGGCATGGAATCCAACCCGGCATCCCTCAAACGGGTCAAAACTTGCTCGTAGGTCATGTTGTACTTATTGGAAAAGAAATCGATCTCGACACCGGTGAAGCATTTCAGATGGACCGAAGGAACTGTCTTCTTGAGCAGTCGGAGCATGGTCTCGTACCACTCGAAATCGTAGCTGGGATGGAGCCCTCCGACGATGTGAAGCTCGGTGATATGTTCCCGCTCGAAGCCTTCCTTGGCCTTTTGGGCGATCTGTTGGTGGGTGAACTCGAAAGCTCCCTCTTCCCCCTCGAAGCGGGAGAAGGCGCAGAACTTACAGGTGGTGGCGCAGACATTGGTGTAATCGATATGGCGGTTGATATTGTAAAAGGTGCTGTTGCCGTTCTTTT
>CAZLND010000207.1:0-5221 GCA_964560635.1 uncultured bacterium
GTAAAACGCTGCCGCCTATTAAAGTTCGTTGCGCCTTCCGGTTTTCCGGCGAAGAACCCCAGCCGGTCCTCTCCTATGGGGAAGTGGTTCGAATGGACGGCAAGATCCAGCTCCCCTCGCCCGCCCAAAACCCCGGCCAATTCGATTACGCCCATTATTTAAAGACCAAAGGCGTGGCCTATGTGATGTACCTGGCGCCGGGGAAGTGGGGGCCTTTCCAGGACGCTTCCAGCTGTCATTCTGAGCCCCCAGTGGGGGACGAAGAATCTATGGGTAAAACAAAGATCCTTCGCTCCGCTCAGGATGACAACGCAAGACACGGTTCCTTCTTCCTGCGATGGTCCTATGGCCTGAAGCGATGGGCGGAGGATTCTCTCTATACTTATCTGCCCTATCCCCAGAACGCCCTCTTGGATGGCATCCTTTTGGGGGAGCGGGCCTCCCTTCCCGACGAGATGGTCGAATCCTTTTTCCTGACAGGCACCATCCATATCTTGGCCGTGTCGGGCATGATCACGGCCTTTCTGGCGGGGCTCTTTTTCACTCTTTTCCGGGCCCTGCAATTCAAACGCAAGTGGGCGGCGGCCCTGACCCTGGTGGCGCTTCTCTTCTTTATCTTCGTGACAGGTGCCCATCCGCCCGTCTGCCGGGCGGGGCTCTTTTCCGCCCTGGCCCTTTTGGCGGTGTTATGGGAAAAGCGGGTCCACAGCGGGGCGCTCCTGTTGGTGACGGCCTTCATCCTGTTGGCGGTGAATCCCTTCGTCCTAGAAGACCTTTCCTTCCAGATATCCTTCCTGGCCACGGCGGGGCTCATGGTCATGGCTTCCTGGATGATGGAAAAGCTCGCGTGGCTTTGGAAGCCCGTGGCCTTCCTTATTACTTCCACCACCGCGGCCCAACTGGCAGTCTGGGTCCTCATTATTTTCTGTTTCAATCAGATCTCGCTTTATTCCATCTTCTCCAATCTGCTCATCGTTCCCCTGGCCCTCTTCTCCGCGGCCGCCGGTGTCACCCTTTTGGCGGGGGCCGCCATTCACCCGGCCTTGGGCACCCTTTTCGGGGCGGCCTGCGAATTGCCTCTGAAGCTCCTCGCCTTCCTCGCCAAGGGTCTAGCCAAACTTCCTTGGGCCGAGTGGGTCGTGGCCTCGCCACCGTTGCCCTGGGTTCTTGCCTTTCACGTTCTTTTGCTCTTCACCTTTCTTTGCTATTGGCCGGGACACCTGCCTGAGAACCCTTCTGAAAGTTGGAAACGCCGCCGCGCGATTTTTTTGAAAGGACGACAGATCGCGTTAGGGGCTTGGGCCCTCTTTATCTTGGGCACGGGTGGAGTTGTCCTGGCCCGCTCTTTTTCTCCCCAACCTTTGCGGGTCATCTTTCTCTCGGTCGGACATGGCAACGCGGTGGTCCTGCGCTCGCCTCAGGGAAAGGTCTTGGTCGTGGACGGCGGGAAGGAGACTCACGGGCCCGACCGGTATAACTTGGTGGTCTCCTATCTTCGTCATGAGGGAGTCGGTCGTGTGGAAGCTGTCCTGGATACCCATCCGGATGAGGACCATGTGGGCGGGTTGGTGAATTTACTTTGGGCTTATCCGGTTCGCACGGCCTACGAAGGCACCCGGGCCCAGGCCGACACCCGTGTTTACGAAAGGTTCAAACAGGCCATCCGAGACCGGAGGGTAACGCTCCGAACTTTACGGGAAGGGGATTCTTTGAAAGAGTTGGACCCAGCTCAAGTGACGGTCCTACATCCCTCTGATAATTACACTCCCAAACTCAAGGCGGACAACAATCGCTCGTTGGTTTCGCTGGTCTCTTACGGAGGGGTCCATTTCATCTTGCCGGGGGACCTGGAAAAGGACGGGCTCCTCAAACTCTTTCGGGACAACCGTCCCTTTCCAAAAGTGGATTGGCTGATGGCCCCCCATCATGGCCGAAGGAGCGGGGAGCCGCTCTTGTGCGCGAAAGGATTCGAACCCCGCTTCGTGGTCTTGAGCGATTGGCGGGATTATCCGGAAGACCATCAGATCTTTCAGTCCCAAGTCCCCGGCGCGGTGATCTTTTCCACGGCGGAAGAAGGAGCTATCGAGGTAGAAATTTCCTCCGATGGCAAAGGCCGCTACCGCGGTTTCCGGGAAG
The DNA here is from genome assembly GCA_964560635.1 of uncultured bacterium. Taxonomy (GTDB): domain Bacteria; phylum Oederibacteriota; class Muellerivitia; order Muellerivitales; family Muellerivitaceae; genus CAZLND01. The sequence continues at coordinate 2,137 of CAZLND010000207.1, forward strand.
GGAAGTGGAAGGACTTTGCGGCCGGGAATTAGTCGGAACTTTTACAGACGCGTGTTAAATCTGTTACCAAAAGTTGACTTTATCTTCAGGAAACCCCTATAATTCAACGCATGAAGGTGGTCCTACAAGATATAGTACGAGAAGTTGCAAAGACCACTAAACTTGCCCTTCCCGATGCGAGGGTGGTCGTTAAAAGGCTTCTTTCCACGTTGGAAGAAGGCCTGATAAGCGGTCAACGCATCGAGATCCGGGATTTTGGGGTCTTTCAAACCAAAATCGTTTCGGGTAAAAAGGGCCGGGATCTAAGTCGAAACCTTCCGATATCTCTCTCCTCCTACAACAAGGTTTCCTTCAAGCCGGGCAAGAATCTCAAGCGGCATTTTTGGCGTTTGCCCGGTGAGCGAGCGGCGGCGGTCAGCAAGGGCGGTCAGTTGGAAATGCCTTGGTTGGACGCGGTCAATCAGTAAGGTCACTTGTGAAACCAAAAGAGGAGGGCTGGATGTCCACTACGGTCCATTACTTTGGAAAGATCAAGAGTTCCGAAGCTATCCGTGAGATGCAGGAAGAATTCCGTGAGATCGCCCAAGTCAGCGGCTGGTCCCACGAGATGGTGGACCATGTCTTCAGCCAAGGCACCGATGCCGTCGCTGGACGTCTTTCCCTGCGCGGCATCCGTTTGACCCTCAACAAGACCACTTCGCCCCTTCAATTGACCTTCGACAAGGACGGGTACTTGTCCCATATCTATTATGAAAAGGCCCCGGCCGAGAAGGGCGCCACCCCGGCGACCCGTCAGATCCTGCACCAGGTCCATACCAGTACCTCCATCCGTTCCAACGACACCGGCACCCATATCGCGGTGGTCAAGCTCCTGGACTACCTCAAGAAGCGCTATGTGTCCAATCTGGAGGTCATCGACAACACGGGCTATTGGTATTCCCGTGACGAGGCGGCCCTCACCCCCAAGACCCTTGCCTTGGCAAAAAAGTAAAAACCAAGTCCAACACGAAGCCGCTAAGACACGAAGTTCGAAGATGGAGAAAGATTGAATAAGAAAGACATTTTGGTGAAGAGCCCTTTTGGCGAGGCCAAAGGGGCTTTTTTATTTCAGAAAATGATTTTCTTTGTGCCTTTGTGGCTTCGTGTTGGATGTGGGTTGTTTCTTTTGGCTTCCCCGGTTTTCGCTGAGTCCCTTGAGCAAAAGCTCGGCAAGTGGTTCTCCGAAGGGCGAACCCTGGAAGCCCAACAGGCCCTTTCCCATGAATTGGAGAAAAACCCAAGCCGTCTCGATCTTTGGCTTGAGTCCGCGGACCTTCGCAAAAGCCAGGGCGATTACGCGGGGGCCGTTGCCGCTTACCGTTCTTACCTCGCCCAAAAGGATGAATGGAAGGTCCGGGTGGCGCTCGATCTGGCCCTGGAACAAAAGGGCGATATCGCCGAGGCTCGCGAAAGTCTCCTGGAACTTTCCAAGAAACATCCCGACGATCCCGATATCCTTTGGGGAATGGCCCGACTTTGCCTGGCCCAGTCCAAATGGAAGAGCCTCCGCACCCAACCCGGTCCCCGGGAAGCGCTGAAAGAATCCCAAAGTTATCTCCTCAAACTCACGTCCCTCAAACCCGACTTCGCGCTGGCCACTTGGCAATTGGCCGAGGTTTCCCGCCTCTTGGGCGACGGGGGAAAGGCCCTGAAGGCTTATGAGAAGGTGGTCAAGGAAGACGGCAGTTTCAAACTGGCCCACCGTTACATGGCCGAACTCTATGAACAGAATGACCAGTATTCCAAGGCCTTGGCCAAGTACGACCAGGCCATGGCGGTCCAGCCGGATGATAAGGAATTAAAAAAAGAAGCCAGCGACGCGGCGGCCAAGGCTCCCCGGGTCTATGACAAGCGCCAAGCCGAGCGGTTGAAACAGTGGGAGAAATGGACGCCGCCGGAAGAAACGATCATCGCGCCCTCTCCCGTCACCATTCGAGTTGGCATTTTTTTGGGCATGGGCCATCTGCTTTTTCGGGGCGGTTCGGACCTGCGGGTGACCACCCCGGCCAACAACCCCATCACGGTGCTCAAGGCCAAGACCAATTATCAGGCGGTCTATTATTCCGCCCAAAAGTCCCGCACCCATAAGGAATATTGGGCCATCGAGGATGTGAAGGGCAAAGAGCTGGTCACCTTCAGCCAAAGGATATGGGTCATCCCCCAAGACCCCAAGACGGTCATCCTTCACGCGGTTCCCTCGAACCCCGGCTATTTTTTCGCCAAGGAAGAGGATCGGGCCTATCGGGGCGTGATGGAATTTTCTCCCCGGTCGGGCGCGGGGTTCAATGTCTTGAACCGGGTCTCCCTGGAAGATTACCTGGCGGGGGTCCTGCCCGCCGAGATGAACGCTTCCTGGCCCATGGAAGCTTTGAAGGCCCAGGCCGTCGTGGCCCGCACCTATGTGCTCTCCAAGATGGGGCGTCACAACGATGACGGTTTTGATGTTTGCGATGGGGTCCATTGTCAGGTCTATCGGGGCTTGCGGGCCGAGAACGAGCGAACCAACGAATCCATCCGTCAAACGGCCGGGCAAGTCTTGCGGCACAATGGCAAGGTGATGACAGTGGCTTTCTCGGCCCAATGCGGCGGCCACACTCAAGATTACGAGGAAGCCTGGGGCGGCAAGAACGCGGTAGTGGGCGTGAAGGATTATGAGGATAAGTACAACCAAGACATGGATTTCCCTCTTTCGCCCCATTCCCTGGAACGCTGGATTATTGAGGATCGGGTGGCCTATTGCCGCGCCTATCATCTCAAGGGCTATCGCAACTATCGTTGGGGTTGGATCGTGTCGGCCAATTACTTGGAGAAGAAGGCCAACACGGTGGGGCGTATTCGCCGGTTGTTAGTGACCCATCGCTCCACCGCCGGGTGGGCCGACCATTTGTTGGTGGAGGGGGACAAGGGTTCCAAGGAATATAAGGCGGACAGTATCCGTGGCTTTTTAGGGGGCATCCGGAGTAACCTTATCTGGATCGAGCCCCAATTCGACCCCAAGGGCTGGCCCGAGGAAGCCGACGTGTGGTGTGCGCCTGACGCGGTGATC
>CAZLND010000208.1:0-5166 GCA_964560635.1 uncultured bacterium
GAATCCGGCAGGCATGGCGTGGGTCGACCAGCCGGAGATCCAGACCACTTACAACCAGTGGCTCATGGATACCTTTTTCCAGGACCTCCAATGCGTCTTCCCCATCGGAGGCGTTGCCCTGGGTGGCCGATTGTCCTACGTGAACTTCGGTAGTTTTGATCTGAGGGACAGTTCGGGGTCCATCGTGGGCACCCTGGCGCCGCAGGCTTTCAGTCTCTCGGTGGGAGGCTCCGCCAAATGGGGCCACTTGGGTCTGGGGCTTCTGGTCAAGGCGGAAATGGAATCCTACGGGGCCAATAGCTTGCAGGGTTTCGGCGTGGATGGCGGTCTTTTATACCGGGACAATTGGGGCAACCTGGCGGCGGGGATGAGGAACGTGGGGGCGGCGAATGGCGTTAGCTTGCCCGTCGAATTTTACGCGGGAGGTTCCAAGACATTCGGGGACCGTAGTTCTTCCTGGACGCTGTCCACCGACGCGACCTTTCCCCAAGGGCCAGCGGTTCTCCATCACGGGTTGGAATGGGGTTATGACCAGGTAGTCTTCATACGGGCTGGTTATCAATGGGCCACCCAGATCGCGTCCCAACAAGATCAGGCGGGATTCGGGGGGGGAGTGGGCGTTCATTTTGAGAATTTCAAGGTCGACTATTCCATGGTCTCATACGGGGATTTGGGTTTGACCAACAAGGTGTCGTTGGCCTATGAATTAGGGACCCCGCCCGTCTCGGCGGCCAAGGCCGTTGAAAAACCGGTGGCGGTCATGGTCAAACCCAACCCCGCCCCGCAAGTCTCCAATGGGACACCCGCCGAGCCATCGGGTTTGGGGATGAAGGCGCTCTATAAAAAGGGGATCGCGGCTTACAAAAAGGGGAAATACAAAGCGGCGGTCAGTTACCTGAAGAAGGCGGTGGCCACCCAGGACGGAACGGTGGAACCTTTCTATTACGCTGAAGCCTATTCCATACTGGGGGTTTTGTTCGAATACCACGCTAAATACGATGGCCACATGAAAACCGCCAGGGGCTATTATCAAAAGGCTTTGGAAAAAGAACCCACGAACGGGACCGCTCTTAAGCACGTGAATGACGGCGAGTAACCTGGTTATTTAACCGGGACTTTTCGGCTGAATTTTCGAACTGGGTGTTAAAAGGCTTTTCGGGCCCTTTTTTAGGCCGACCCCTTCTTAGTCCATTCTTGACGAACCTTTTAATGCCTCTCATAATGTTCCGCATTCACCCATCCGCGTTTCAGTTGTCACCTTGAAAGGGGACCCATGAAATACCTGACTCTTTTGACCGTTGCAATTTTGGGCGGCACATTAGCGGTTGGTTGCGCCGGGAAAAGGCGCATCGAGGGGGGGGAAGTGCCCGTTGCCCCTGAACCGACCATCGCGGCGGCCCCCACGGCCGAACCGACGCCTCCCGAGGCGCCGCCCCCGCCGACGGCCGAAGCTCCGCCGCCTCCCGCGGATACTCCCACGCCCGAGCCCGCTCCGCCTCCGCCCAAAGCGGAAGAGCCGCCTCCGGCCGACAACCCTTGCCAGAATTACATCGTGGTCAAGGGCGACACCCTTTGGGCCATCTCCGGGATGAACCTGGCTTACAAGGACAACTTCCAATGGCCCCTGCTCTTCAAGTCGAACCGGGACCAGATCAAGGATCCTGACCTCATCTATCCCAAGCAGGAATTCTGCGTGAGGCATGATTTCACGCAGGGTGATATCGACAAGGCTCGCAAGGACGCCAGCGACACGCCCAAGTACGTGCCGCACACCAAGCCTCGTGAGACTTTGCCGGTCGATTACTTTTAACCTGGACGTAAAGTCGAACAACGTTTTTAGCGATAAAAAGGCTCCCTTTTCTCGTTTTTTGAGGAAAGGGAGTTTTTGTTTTAAAGGCAGCTTTTAGCGGGTGGCGGGTAGCCGATAGCTTTTCGTTATAATTATTATGTTTAAAATGCTACCAGCCATCCGCTAATGGCTATCAGCTGATTTTCGGAGGAAAAAGTGACCCAAGCGGTTCGGCGGCGTATCACCTTGGACGACCATCAGGAATGCGTTCGGTTGTTCGGGGAAAAGGACGCCAACTTGAAACTATTACAGGATTCCTTCACGGTCCATTTGGTAGCCCGGGGTAACGAGATCATCCTTTCCGGGGAGCCGGTGGAAGTGTCCCACGCTTCCCAGGTCATCGAACGCCTGCGCGGCCAGCTCAAGAAGGGCAACGAGGGTTATCTTTCGAACCAGGCCATCGCCAAGTTCATTGCCGAGGCCAAGGGGGGCAAGCTTTTGGAGGAAAAGGAAATGGAGAATCCGGAAACCATCCTGGTTTCCTCACATAAGAAACCCATCCACGCCCGCACGCCCAACCAACAGAAATACGTGGACGCCATCAAGCACAACGACATCGTTTTCGGCATCGGGCCCGCGGGAACGGGTAAGACCTACCTGGCCATGGCCATGGCGGTGGCGGCCTTGCGCAACGGGGAGGTGGAACGGCTCATCCTGACCCGCCCAGCGGTGGAAGCGGGTGAAAAGCTGGGGTTCCTGCCCGGGGACCTGCAAGACAAGGTCGACCCCTATCTGCGTCCTCTATTTGACGCCCTTTACGACATGGTCGAATATGAGTAGCTCCAGCGCCTTTTCCACCAAAGGGTCGTGGAGGTGGCTCCCCTGGCCTATATGCGCGGCCGCACCCTTTCGAACGCCTTCATCATCATGGATGAGGCACAGAACACCAGCCCCGAGCAGATGAAGATGTTCCTGACCCGCATGGGGACCGGCTCCAAGATGGTGGTCACGGGCGATGTCACCCAGATCGATCTTCCCAGCGGCCATATGTCGGGCCTCAAGGAGATCGAGCAGATCCTGTCAAAAGTAAAAGGCATCGAGTTCGTACAATTCAGCTCCCGGGACGTCATGCGCCATGCTCTGGTGGCGAACATCCTGGAGGCTTACCACGCTCGTGAGGGAGAAGGAAAGGACCAACGGCATTGAGCCGGCACGTCCCAGAACCATGAAACTCTTGACCCGTTATGAAGTGAAAAAGCGTCCGGTGTCGCCGACTTGGATATCGCGCCTTTCCGCCTTGACCCTTAAGACCGCCAAGGGTCCTTCTTTCGCGAATAAAGCCGAGTTGTCGGTGGTCCTCACGGGGGACGCCGAGGTGAAGCGCCTGAACAAGACCTATCGACATAAGGATAAGACCACTGACGTGCTTTCGTTCCCTTTGTTGGAAGGTAAAAAGTTGAGATCGGGACCGGGTAAGACCTTGGCTTTGGGGGATGTGGTCATCAGCGTGCCCCAAACCAGGCGCCAGGCGGCGGAACAAGGAAAGCCCTTTAAGGGAGAATTAGCGCTTTTACTTATCCATGGCATCCTTCACCTGTTGGGATATGACCACGCGACGAAAGCGCAGGAAAAAAAGATGTTTGGCCTCCAAAATCGAATCCTTGGAAAGTTCACGCTTTAATGGAATCTTATCTCCTGTCCCACTTCATCATCCTCGGCGCCTTGATCGTCATTTCCATGTTCTTCTCGGCGGTCGAAACGAGCCTCTTGTCCTTCCCGCGCCTGGTCCTCCAACGGCGGGCCCAAGAGCCCGGTCTGGTGGGAGCCGCTTTCAAGGAATGGCATGACCATCCCAACCGCATCCTGACCTCCATCCTCATCGGTAACAACGCCGTCAGCATCGCCGCCACCACCCTAGTAGCCTATATGGCCATCCATATCGCCGAAGTCGAACAATGGAGCCGCACGGTCACGGGAGCCGTGGCCTCGGCCTCCATCACCCTCATCATCATCGTTTTCGGCGAGGCCATTCCTAAGGTGGCCGGTCGCAATAACACGGTCCGCATGGCCAATCTGCTGGTGCTGCCCATCTATCTTTTCGACCGCTTCATCAGTCCCTTCACTTGGGCCTTGATGATCCTGGTCAAAAGTTTCCTGCCTAAGTTCCTGGGCCGCTCGGCCTTGGTGGAAGTCACCGAAGAGGACGTCAAGCAACTCCTGGAAATTGGCCACAAGGCTGGGACCATCCAGGAAGAGGAACAGAAGATGATCCATTCCATCTTCAAGTTCACCGATACCAAGGCTAGCGAGGTTATGATCCCCCGCACCGACATGTTCTGCGTGGATATCACCCAGTCCCTGGAGAAACTCCTGGACCTGATGGTGAAATATGGTTATTCCCGCGTGCCGGCCTATAAGGGGAGTTTGGACAACATCGTAGGTATCCTCCATACGCGCGACCTTCTGTCCATCTGGCAACATAAGGAACTCATCGTCATCCAGGACCTTCTTCGGAAACCCCATTTCGTGCCCGGAAGCATGAGGGCGGACGTCCTTTTGCGTGATTTTCGGCGCGGCAAATACCACATGGCCATCGTCGTGGATGAGTACGGAGGGACGGCTGGGTTGGTGACCCTTGAAGACTTGGTGGAACAGATCGTGGGCGAGATCCGCGACGAGCATGATAGTGGGGACGAAAAGCCCATCTCCCAACTGATCGACGGGTCCTATGTCATTGAGGCTGATATGCCACTGGATGAGGTGAACCCCGCGACAGGTTTGAAATTGACCCCGAAGGGGGAAGTGGCCAGTTTGGGCGGCTATGTCCTGGAATTGGCCGGGAAGGTTCCCAGGAAGGGCCGGGTCATCGAGGACCGGGAGGCGGTCTTCCGTATCTTAGAGGCCAACGATAAGAGCATTCTTCGGCTGAAAGTGACCAAGCGCAAGACGCCTCTTCCAACTGAGGCCGAAGCACCCATGCCATCGCCCAAGCCACGTAAGAAGAGGGCCAAGCCGACAGCTACTGAGGTTTCCTCGGAAACGGCGTCTGCCGCCGAAACGCCAGCGGAAACCATCGAAGGTAATCCCGAGAAACCCCTGTGATAGGGCCGGAGGTTGAATGCGGACGCTAAAAACCCTGTTCGTTCTGAACTCCACGGTCTTCTTTTGCCTGCTTTTTTCCCCGCGGGCTTGGGCTGTGCGCCCCCTTTCCGCCTCTTTGGCGTTGGTGGCGGGCGATGAGGGAACCGCCGGTTACCGGGATGGAAGTTTTACTTCGGCTCTTTTCAACAAACCCATGGGTTTGGCGGTCAATAGGGATGGGAACAGTCTTTTTGTGGCCGATTCGGGCAATAACCGTATCCGAGTCATCCATCTGG
>CAZLND010000209.1:0-5136 GCA_964560635.1 uncultured bacterium
TCAAGAGGCCCTTGTTGTAGTCCTCAAAAATGACGCCGTGGGCGCCGTCGATGGCCTTCTTGGCCCTTTGGATGACCTGGTCTTGTTGCTTGGCGTTCAGGGCCGATTTGACCTCGCGGTCGATACGCACGACCTGCTGGGTGTGGGCGATGACGCGGGTCTTCTCAGTGGTGGGGCGGTCGGACAGGGCCAGCATACCGGCCGTATCCACTTTATAGCGTTTGATCTCGCGGACCAGTTCCTTACCCGCCGTGTCCTTGCCCATGGTGCCGATGATGGCGGCTTGGCCGCCTAGGGCGGTGATGTTACAGGCCACGTTGGCCGCGCCGCCGGGCATGCGCCTGTCTTCCTCGTTGATCTCGACCACCGGGATGGGGGCCTCAGGCGAGATACGCGCCACCGAACCCTTGATATAGACGTCCAACATCACGTCGCCGATGACGACGACCTTCTTATCTTGAAGGGCGCCCACGAGGGCCAAGAGCTCGGATTTATCGACGGAAGATAGGATGGGATGGTTTTTCATACGATCCTGTTTCAGGGGAACATCGCCGATTCGATCATTTCGCAGAAAATATGCCCCATCATCATGTGGCATTCCTGGATACGGTCGGTGGAGGAAGCGGGGACGATGATGGCCACGTCGACTTCTTTGGCGATCTTGCCGCCGTCCTTGCCCAAAAGGGCGATCGTATGGGCCTTGTTCTTCCTGGCCGCGAGAAGACCTTTATAGACGTTCTCCGAATTACCCGAGGTGGAAAGACCGACCGCGACGTCGCCCTCTTTCAAGACGCCTTCGATGATGTGGGAATAGACCTGGTCATAGCCGTAATCGTTGCCCAAAGCGGTCAAGGTGGAGGTATTGGTGTGGAGGGCCAAAGCGGGAAGGGCCCGGCGGCGTTTCAAGTAGTCGCCTTCCAATTCGGCGGCGATATGCTGTGCGTCAGCGGCGCTGCCGCCATTGCCGAAGAAAGCGGCTTGGTTGCCCCTTAAATAAGCCTTCACGAGGATGTCGGCGGCCTTTTCGATCTGGGGAAGGCACTTGGCCAACAGGTTCTGTTTGACCTGGATGCTTTCTTCGATTCGGCCACGAATTTTATCTGCCATGAATATACTCCGTTGGGTTCACTCTTTATTCTACCCGCGGTGGAAAAGCTTCTCCACAGCCCCGCAATAATACTTGATAGCCCTTCTCCGTCCAAGCCATAATTACTGAGGTTTTCTTGTCTTTCTTAATTACTTCACCACCGGGACATCGAGATTTCATGAAGAAAAAACTCCCCCTCGTCCCGCCCACCCGGTTCTACCTATTATTCTTGGCCGCCCTGTTCCTTTTGCGTTTGGCCTTCGGGCTTTGTACCGAGATCTGGTTCATCGACCAACAACAGATCTATCTCATCGGTTTGAAATTCTTTTCCACGGGTCAGTGGCCTTACTTCGGCCCCGACGTGGCCGCCAATATACAACTACCCGGCGCGTTACAGGGTTTGGTGGTGGGCCTTCCCCTTTATCTTTGCCCCATCCCCGAAGCGCCTTACATTTTATTGAACCTGCTTTCTTTCGCCGGACTTTGTCTTTTCGCCGAATATTGTTCCAGGCGCCTGCCCAAGTTCCCTAAATGGATCATCTATACCTGGCTCTTGACCGCCCCTTGGGTGATGAACTGGTCCACCAATATCGACAATGATTCCTACGTGATATTCGGGAGCTGTCTTTTCTTCATCGGTTTCATGGAAACTATCCCCGCGCTGACCTTGAAGCTGGTCCCACCTTCTTTGGCCAATTTCTTGATGGGCTTCGCCTTGCTTTGGAATGCCCAGTTCCACATGTCTTACGTGATCCTATTGCCCTTCGTCCTGGTTTCCTTTTATTTCCAACTGAAAGCCAAGGATCTTAAGATCGCCCAGCCCATCCTTTTCTTCGCCACCGGGGCTTTGACCACGGGATTTTTCATCCTCCCGACCCTCCTGAAATATGGGCTAAGCCAAGGTTCAGGCGGCGCTTCTAACGCTGTCACTTTCAACCCGCAAAACTTCCTGAGTTTCTTCGACCTATTGGTCCGATATTTTGGATTGGGTTCCTGCGAAATACTCCGTTTTATCGGGGCCAACAACTCGGACCGGTGGGGGTTCTTAACGAACAACTGGTGGGTGGCGCCTTTCGCGATGGTCGCCATCGTTTTGGGTTTGATCCAGGGAGTGACCCTGTTCCTGTCCTTGTTCCGGAAAAAACATTCAGAGAAAAGCTGGAAAAACATCAAACTTTTAACCCTTTTAACTTTCGCGCTTTTATACGTCAGTTTCTTGTTCTCCATCAAATCCCCAGCCGCCCATACCTATTACCTCGTCCTCCCAGTCGTCATGCTTTATGGGTTCTATGTTTTCATTCCCTGGATCGGCAAGAAATGGTTCCTCACCACCGCGAAAGTCTTATTGGCGTGCAACATTCTCTTTCACATAGGGTTGGCGATGAATAACCTGCCCGTGAAGTCGCTTTATAAGGATAGGGGTTTGTTCGTGAAGGCTATCGAGGAGAAGAACTACCACCTGCTAGGCGAGAGAAGACCCGATACGCTTTATTGAGAAAGCCGAGAGATGAGTTTTCCCCCGTCCCCGTTGATGTCAGGCACCACCGCGTCCAACAACGAAACCTCGATACTGCCGATGACGATACCGCTCTTGATCTTGACCGGTATGTGACGGCTGTCCGCCGTGATCCAAAGGTCGATGTCCTCGTTATTACGGAAAACCGTTCCATATTTCACGAAGGGCTTCGTCCGGAAGCAATCGAAAGTCCCCGAGGGAACGGTGACCTTTTCCCGCGAGAAGACCTTCACGATCAATTTGTAGTTCTTCCCTCCCGAGCAAGTCGGGATGAGGTACTTCTTCCCCACTTCCAGGGGCAACAAGCGGAAATAATAGAAACAGGAAATGATGTCCTGCGTGAAGGGTTGGACGTCGATCTTCTCGACGGCCTCCGCGTTGTGCTGGTGTACCAAGCTGTGCTTGATCTGGTCGTAACGTTCCTGATTGTGGGCGTAATAGTTGCCCTCATGGACGACGTTCTCGAATTTCCAAGTGATGAAGTCAACCGTATCAAAATAGCTGGTCTGCACGTCATTGACGGGGTAAAAGGTGCTGAAGGGAAAGGCCGCCTTGGCCTTCGCGATCAAGGGGTAACAGGGGCGGCTCTCGACCTTCTCATATTGGCCCACCGACAAGGTGGCATAACCCGCCACTACCCCGAGCGCCTTTACCTCGTAGGTCAGTTTCTCGCCAGGAGCGAAGGATCCATTGACCTTGGGGCGCGGTATCTTGGCCACATCCTTCTCGTCCTCACCGGTATCCGCGTTGGAAAATGCCTGGGCGGACTCGTTCCGTTGTTTCCCAGGAGTGGTCGTGGCGACCACGTCTTTGGAAAAGTACTGTTCCCGGCTTTTTTTCACCTCATCCAAGCGGGGGATATTCAATGGATCAATGATCTTTAGGACTTTCCCGGGTTTCAACTTGGCCGCGGGGCTCAACCCGTTGTCCTTGGCTAATTTCTTTTTGGCGCTCGCCCTTCCGAAATAAGTGATGGCGATGAACTCCAAACTGTCCCCTTCCTCCACTTTGTAATGAAGGACATAGGCCCGGCTCATTTTGCCGGACTGGGAAGATGCCTCTGGCACTTCCTCGGCCTTGACGCTTGTGATACTGGTCCGCCCCTTCGAAACGAACAAGAGCGAACAACCTTCAAAGAATGGGGTCAAAAGTAACAAGGTCAAAAGGGTGAAAGGTCCAAAAAAATTCACTTACGACCCGCTTTCTCGACGAATTTCATGACGGCCTGATAGACCTTGTCGGTGGAAATGGCGTCCATGGGGTCGTGCTGGGAGCAGACCCCTTTCCGGCAGCGGGGGCATTCCAAACCTTCCGGCAGGAGCACGGTGGCTTCATTGCCCCAGGGACCCCAGCGCACCGGCGTGGTTTGGGGGATGGGACAAAAAAGGGCGACCGTTGGCGTCCCCACTGCCGCGGCCAAGTGCATGGTTCCGGTGGAACCGGAAAGGAAACAATCAGCCCTCTCATAAACGGCTGCCAGCTGTTTTAAAGTACTTTCCCCCATGATCATGATGGGTTTTTGATCCACTTTCATGGCATCCAAGTGGACTTTGAGCTGGGCGATGACTTCCGTTTCTTCCGCCCCCGCGGTCAAGACCACCTGGTTCCCGCTTTGAATGAGTCGGCCCGCCACTTCCGCGTAGCGTTCGGGTTTCCAGTTGAGGGCCGAACCCCTGTGTCCCGGATGCACCACCACGTAGCGCCCGTTGGAGGGAACGCCTTTTTCCTTAAGAAGGTCCCTAGCGAAGGAACGGTCGTTGTCGGACAGGGGCAAGTTGATCTTCTTGGAAAGCTTCGAAGCTCCCAGGGGAGCCACCAGGTCCAGGTTGTATTCCACCTCATGCCGGTCGCAAACCGAGCGGTGGACCTTGATCTTTTGATTGAAGAGGAAACTGTACCAACGGTAGGCCGTTCCGATACGGACCGGGATGCCCGCCCAAGCGGCCGCGAAAGCGATGGAAGGCCTGGGATAAAGGGCGATAAAAGCGTCCGCTTCCAACTTTTTAAAACGCGCGGCCAATTGAAGGGCACTTTCCCCTTCTTCCAACAATTCCACGTCGTCCACCGCGGGATGGCCTTGCACCAATTCCCGGGTGTAGGGTCTGACCAGCGCGGTCAAACGGGCTTGGGGAAAGGCTTCTCGAAGGGTTTGAAAGACAGGAAGGGAGCACAAAAGGTCTCCGATCTTATCCGTTCGGGAAACCAGTATGTGTTTCGGCGTCGCCAAAAGAGGCTCCTTCTTAGTTCGAAGTTCGTAGTGCGCAGCGCGAAGTTTCGGAATGATTTTTTTCGATACCTATCGAAAAAAATCACCTTCGCTTCGAACTTAAAACTGCGGACTTAAAACTATTTTTCAAGGCTTATTTAGAAGAACCGTATTTATTCAAGATTTCCCGAATTAAATTCTTAGAAGCATGATTTTTAGGGTCCCCCACCACCGCGACCTTCCCGCCGTAGGAGGCGACCGTGTCTTTCTCAGGCACCGTCTCGGGGGTGTAATCGGTGCCCTTGGCGTGGATCTGGGGTTTGAGCT
>CAZLND010000210.1:0-5134 GCA_964560635.1 uncultured bacterium
TTCACTTGGGTCAATTTCCATAGTTTTTGGGACAATCTCCTGGAACCCAAGGCCAATGAAGATCCGGGTCGATTGGCCCGGAGCCTGGAAAAGGCCATCGTGCCCGCCGATGAAAAGGCATGGGTCGAGGGAACGCCTACCGATTGGGCTTATGAGAGTTTCAACATCGCCAAGAATGAGATCTATAAAGAATTGCCGGAGGGACCCCTTCTGGATAAAAACCATTGGGGAAGAGACCTTCCGAGGGATTATTATTCCGGTAAGATGCGCGATATCGTGGACCGGCAGTTGGAAAGGGCGGGTATTCGGTTAGCCTTTCTTTTGAATGGGATATTTAAGCCGTAAAAACCAAAGCTTATTTAAACTGAGATTGCCACGTCGTGATCGCCCGCCTATTCGGCGGGCACTCCTCGCAATGACAGCTGTCATTCTTAAGGGATGGTTTCATGCTCCAGATCAACACCGCCATTGAGAACGTCACCCTTTACGACGGGGCCAAGGATAAACCTTCCTCGAACGCCACCGTGCTCATTTCCGGCGAGAAGATCGCTTATGCCGGCGCCCATTCCAAAACCCCTTCTTATCAAGCCCAGCAAACCATCGATGGTCGGGGTCTGTTCGTCCTGCCGGGCCTCATCGACCTTCATGTGCACGGACTGGTGGACGAAAGGACCCTTCGCAGTTTCCTCCAGAACGGGGTCACCAGCATTCGCGACTTGGCCAGCGACATCTTCGAGGGATTGGCCTGGCGGGCCAAGGAGCGATCCGGCCTTATCACTTCTCCCCGCATTTTCATCTCGGGGCCAGTCCTGACCTGTCACAAGGGATACCCGGAGAATGTCTGGGGCCCCCAAGTGGCGGCTCCCGTGCAGGGGCGTTACCAATCCCAAAATAAGGTTCAGAAACTAGTGGGAATGGGCATCGACGTCATCAAGATCGGCCTGGAGCACGAACTGGGGCCCTGCCTTTCGGAGACCGAAGTGAAGGCCATCGTAGACGCCGCCCATTCCCTCTCCAAACGAGTCACCGCCCATATCACCAATGAGGAGGATTTCGAGGTTTGCGTCGCTAACGGCGTGGATGAAGTGGCCCACATGCCCTCACGGCCCGTCTCGGACGACCTTTGGAAAGAAGCCATCCGGAAAAAAATGATGGTCATCCCCACGGTCCATGCCCACGCGGGTTGGGCGGAAGAATGGAAAAGACGGGCTGACCATCCTTTCGGCCAATTTTGCCAACACGGTTTCCACGCCGGACATAACCAGTGCCTGAAGAATCTCGAGAAGTTCCTGAGCCTCGGCGGGAAAGTAGCCTATGGCACGGACGCGGGCAACCCTCACATGCCCTTCGGCGTTTCGGTAAAGGAGTGGAAAGACCTTCAGGGAACGGGACTCACGCCCGCCCAATGCCTCAAGATGGCCACGAAGGACGCGGCCAAGGTACTGGGCATGGAAGAAAAACTGGGGACCATCGAAAAAGGGAAATACGCCGACATAGCGATCTATGAACACGACCCTTTGAAGGACCCTCAGAATTTCAGGACGCTCCAAATGGTCTTCAAGGGCGGGCGGCCCACCCCTCCGGGCAATCTGGAATTCCCTGAACCTTTCGACCTGGGTTTTTGGATCAGGCAGTGGGAAAAGACCAAGTTCAAACCGGGCTGGCAAGAAAAGGGAAAGTAAACCAAAGTCCAACACAAAGCCTCAAAGCCACAATGAAAGACTAGCTTAAAACACCCAGAATTTGTGCCTCCCTTTTGCGCTAAAAGCCTACCTTTGTGGCTTCGTGCCTTCGTGTTGGATGCTGGTTCTTTCCCAAAGCCCAAAAAGGTATAATTCTTGCTAGAGACTCCCTCCAAGGTGGCACGAGTTATGCGTCAGCAGTTCGGAATGAACCAAAAAATGCAGCAGCGAATGGTCATGACGCCCATGCTGCAGCAAGCTATGAAGATCCTCCAGCTTTCCACCCTCGAGTTGAAGGAATTCGTCGAGACCGAGATGCTCGAGAACCCTGTTCTCGAGGAAGAGAATGAGGAAACCCCCGCCGAAGAGACCCAAAAGGATTCCCCCACCGAACCCATTGAAGCTCCCCGGACCGAACAAGAAGACCCCAATTTCGACATGATCGAGAAAGCCAAGGAACGGCACCAGACCGACCTGGTCGAGACCATGAAGGAAGGCGACCGTTTCAAGGATGAGGCTTGGAACCTTTATAAGGAGGCCGAAGGTTATGACGGGGCCCCTGAGGGTGAATGGGGTGGTCGGGAGTCCTCCGATGGCGACCAGGAAAAACGGGATTTCATGGCAGCTTCCATCACCCGCGCCCCCAGCCTGACCGAGCACCTGGAATGGCAGCTACTCTTGCTCGCCAACGATGAAAAACAAAAGGCCCTGGTGAAGGTCCTTATCGGGAACCTGGACGAGAACGGTTATTTGATGGATACCTTGGAGGACATCGCCAAGGCCCAATCGGTCACCCTGAATGAGGCCCAAAAAGCGGTGGACCTTTTACAGACCTTCGAGCCCATAGGTGTGGGCGCCCGCAACTTAAGAGAATGCCTCCTACTCCAATTGGAGAACAAGACCGGCCCGGTCGCCCGAAGGGCCTATCAAGTGGTGTTGAACCATTTCGAGGACATGGAAAAGAAAAGATACGCGGTGGTCACCAAGGGGCTCCGCTGCGCTGACGAGGAACTTCGGGAGGCCCTGACCTTCATTGGCACCCTCGAGCCCAAGCCGGGCCGGTCCTTCCAGGAGAACGAGACCAAATACATCACCCCGGACGTGAGCGTGCGCAAGATCGAGGGCGAGTACGTGGTGGTCCTCAACGACGAGCCGGTCCCCAAGCTCAAGATATCCAACTATTACCGCAGGCTCCTGAAGGACAAGAAGGCCCTGGATGGGAAAGAGACCAAGAAGTTCCTGGAGAACAAGATCCAGTCGGCCCTGTGGCTCATCAAGAACATCGAACAGCGACGCAAGACCATCTTCCGCGTGACCGAGGCCATCTTCCGCATCCAACGGGATTTTTTGGAAGTGGGCATCAGCGCCTTGAAACCTTTGACGCTCAAACAAGTAGCCGACATGATCGGCATGCATGAGTCCACTGTCAGCCGGGTCACCACCAACAAGTATGTGCAGACCGAAAGGGGACTTTTCGAGCTCAAGTTCTTCTTCACCAGCGGGTTGGAATCGTCGGATGGTATGGATGTTTCGTCGTTATCGGTAAAAGAAAAGATAAAGGAAATGGTGGAACAGGAACCGCCTCAAAAACCGCTCTCGGATCAATCCATCATGGAGAAGCTGAATGAACAAGGCTTGTCCATTGCCCGCAGGACCATCGCCAAGTATCGGGAAGAACTTCGCATCCCGCCGGCTTCCCAAAGACGAAAACTTTAGGAGTAATAAAAACTACCGACCTCTTACCACCAAGTTCACAAAGGACACAAAGTACAGTTGAAAACAGGTGAAAAATCCAAAGGTTTAACTTTGTGGTCTTCGTGTACTTCGTGGTGAGAGATGTTTTGAAACAGGTTCTGCCTTCCCCCTGTCAGGAAGAATATTGGGGGCTTATGGCCCAAAAGGAGGTCCTCAAAATTACACAGCCGAGTAAAAGACCTAACGAACCGTTGTGTATAAGGGGACTCATTGACTTCCCCTTTTCGAATGTTAGAATACAATTCCTTTGAGCGCTTTTTCCTTATAAAACGACCATTTGGACGAAGGAGCCCCCCGTGATCACCAAACAAAATTCCCCCATGAAGGTGAACATCACCAGCCGTCATCAGCCCCTGACCGAAGGTCTGCGCACCCATATCGAGGACAAGATCAGCCGTGTCGAGAGATACCTGGGGAAGATCAAGGACTCCCATGTGGTCCTCAATTTCGAGAGCAAGATGCACGTTTGCGAGGTGACCCTGGCCGCCAAAGGTTTGAAGCTCAGCGCCAAGGCCCTCTCTCATGACATGTACCAATCCATCGACGTAGCCTTGAAGCGGCTGGAGACGCAGGCGCAGAAGCACAAGGATAAGTGGGTGGGCCAGCACAAGCCGGACCATCGCCGCAGCCCTTCCGCGCGTCAGGCGAAAAGCTCCGAGCCTGAGACAGTTAAGGTCGTGCGTACCAAGAACTACGCCGTGAAGCCCATGTCGGTCGAGGAAGCGGCCCTTCAATTGGCCGCCTCCAAGGATGAGTTCCTGGTCTTCTTGAACGCCGAGACCGAGAACACGAGCGTCGTTTACAAGCGCAGTGATAAACACATCGGACTTATCGAACCTGAGTATTGATTCATCAATACTCAGGTTCGAGTTCGAAGTTCTAAGTTTTGAATTTTGAGTGGTTGAAATTTCCGCTTCGCGGAAATGACCAAAACTGAGAACTGCGGGCTACGAATTACGAACTGATTTTCATGGAGGAAGTGATGCAGATACTGGATTTTTTAACGGCGGACGCCATCAAGCTGTCCCTGGAGTCCAAGACCAAGAAGGACGTCATCAAGGAATTGGTGGAGCTTTTGGTCAAGTCGGGCAAAGTGAAGGACAAGAAAAAGATGCTCCAAACCCTCATGGAGAGGGAAGAACTGGGTTCCACCGGCATTGGGCAGGGCATCGCCATCCCCCACGGTAAATCGGACACGGTGTCCGACCTGGCCGCGGCCTTCGGTCTATCGCCTGACGGCATCAGCTTCGATTCCCTCGACGGCGAACCCGTCAATATCTTCTTCCTCCTCGTGGCTCCTGAGGGAGCGGCCGGCGCCCATCTGAAGGCCCTAGCCCGTATCTCGAGCCTCCTGAAGGACAAATATTTCCGCAAGTCCCTGCTGGCGGCAAAAGCGCCCGAGGACGTGATCAAGATCATCCAAGAAGAGGAAAAACTCAAGCACTGAGCTTGGGCCTGGCTTTCCTTCCGGGGCGAAAACCAATATGAAAAAAATATCCGTGGAGTCTTTTTTCCAGCAGTCAAAGGAAAGGCTCCGTCTTACCCCCTTGGTGGGGGAAGGCATGCCGGACCGGTTCATCGTGAGCGTCGACATCAACCGCATGGGCATGGCCCTCACCGGTTATCTTAAATGGTTTCCTTACGAGCGCCTGCAGATCATGGGCAAGACCGAGCTGCATTACCTCAAGACGCTCAAA
>CAZLND010000211.1:0-5112 GCA_964560635.1 uncultured bacterium
GCCTGTCCGCGGCCGAGAGACAGCCATTCACACGATCACCCCGGCCTTGGGCCTATTGATGCTTCGCGATATCTTCCGGGACTCGGGGGACCATCTGACGGTCGAACGAACGGATATCAATGAAGTTCCACGGGCCTTTTTTGTCCCGAAAGTGGAAAGACTCAAGCCTGAGGAAGTCTTGGATAAGACGGCGAAAGCGGGGTTTGATCCCCTGCAGATCGCCCTCGTTGAAACGGAAACGGGTTTGGAATTGGCCGGAGGGAAGCCCCAAGGGAAGGTTCAATTGAAGGACCTGACGACGGACCTGATCGAGGTCCAAGCCTCGACGGACCGGCCGGCTCTTTTGGTGGTCACGGAAAATTACAGCGAGGGTTGGAAGATCATTCCCCCCGAAGAAAGCAAAGTCCTGCCGGTCAATGGGTTCCAGATGGGCATTCCCTTGGGTAAGGGGGAGCACCACTTCCAACTGGAATACCGTCCCACCGCCTATGTGGTGGGCAAATGGATATCCCTCGCGGCTTGGGCGGCCTTTTTCGTGTTTTTTATGTTCCCCTGGATAAAACCCACCCTTTTCAAAAGAAACCTATAATGGCCGCCATGGACGAGATCACGCCGGAACAATTCATCGAGAACGCCAAGACTTGGAAGCCGGGAGAGGATTTTGAGGCCCTGGCCCTCAAGCAATTGCGAAAGGCCCACGCGCCCGAGGACCTTATTCCCGCCCTCGGCCGGGCCTTCGACCGTTGTTCCCGAGGTACCTACGATTACATCCAATACATCCACGGGTTAGCGACCACCGAAGAGATCGATAAGAACAATCTCATCCCTCAAGTGGCCAAGTTGGTGGGGTTGGTCCAGGTCCTCAAGGACGCGGCTCGGGAATATCAAAAGGCTTTCAAGGCCTACGACGCCGTCACGCGGGAAGGTTTGACCAAGGACCGGTTCGACACCATCTATTACGACGCCATTCAGAACATGGACTTGCGGGTACTCTTGAAGAAGATCATCGACGAGGTGGAGATCATCCTTCAGTCCTTCTCCTTGGTGAGCGGGGACCTGACGGGCATCCAATGCACGGACCTCTACGAGAGCAGTATCCGGTTCCAGTTGTTCCTGCAATATTTCATGGCGACCGAGAAATTCTCGCCCGAGGAGCTCTGGTCCATCCTATTCGACGTTTATAACCAGGTTTCGGAGATGGAAGGGTTGTCCGTGGGACCCACCGCGGACGAGTTGACGGACCTGCACGAGAAGATCCAGAAGTTCAAAACCAACTGATCCCCAGCTTTCAGGATCCGGATTTTCAACGGATCACCACCAACTTCAACAGTTTCCTTTGGATCGTCCTTCCGTTCGGGTCCTGGATCTCGACCACGGCGATATAGAAGCCGCTGGCCACCCCATCGGCGCTCCAAGAGGCGCTGTTGGTGCCAGCCGCCCCCTGGACCTTCGCCACCAATTCCCCCGCCGTATCATAGATGGAGACCTTCAGGCTATTGGGGTCGTTCGATCCCAATTTGAATTCGGTGTAATTGGACCCGGTCGAGGGCTGGATGATATTGGGCCAGGCGGCTAGGTCCCCCAGCGAAGGGGCGGGGCCCGCCACTAGGATCCCACGGGTGATCTCTTGGGTCGAACCCTGGCCGTCTTGAAAATGGACCGCTATCTGGTAATGGCCAGGGGACACGAAGGAACCCCCGTCGTTCTTCCCGTCCCACAAAATAGTAGTGGGTGAAACGCTGGTCTGGACGGTGATCTGGACCGTGGAGGGGGAGTTACCCGGGTTCCCTTGCGCGCCGGGGACCACCACGTTGGAACTCAGGTCCAAGCTGCTCAAAGTGATCCCTTTGGGATCGTCGGTGTAACCGAGGAGATGGCGGACCGTTTCCCCCGCCTCGTTATAGATACTCACGTCCACATGGGTCAATTGGCGATTCACTGTCACCGGCCGGATGACGGAAGTCACGGCTCCAAAAGAATCGATGTTATCCACTTTCAGGTAATAGGTCCCGTTGGACGCCGGGTTCCCATTCGGGGCGCTCCCGTCCCAATTTCCCAAAGCGATCCCGCCGGATGAGATCTGGATCGAATTATCCAGGCCATGAAGGGAGGTAATGGTGTTGCCCGGGGTCAAATCCAAGGATTGGATGGGTTTGGACAGGTTCACCACCAAGAGATCTTTCACCAATTCGCCCGAACTGTTGAAGACCCCGATCTTCACCGTGAAGTTCGCTTGCACCGTCACATTGGCGCTGGCGGTCTGGAGGGGCAGGGCGGGGCCGGTCAACTGGGCGTTGTTCTTCAAGACCGATCCGCCGACAAGAAGATCGTCCAGCTTGACCGCGTAGGTCATTTGATATGAACCGACGGTCAAGGGAGGAAGGACCCATTGCAGGGCCTGACCATTTTGTCCCGTCTGGGTCCCGCCGGGCGCGGTCAAGAAAGAGACGAAGCTGATACCGGTCGGAAGGGTGTCCTGTACGGTGACACCCGAGGCGGGAATGCCGGTGACATTGACGTTCAAGGTATAGGTCACAGCATCGCCGCCACCGGCCTGGTTCGTTGAAGTCAGTTTTTGTAAGGAAACACCGGGAATGGTCGTGAAGGTGCTGGTGGCCGTATTGGTGGGTGTGGCGGTCGGGCTGTTGGTAGCGCTATTGGTGTTGGTCAAGGTGGGGGTCTGGGTGGGTGTGTTCGTGAAGCTGTTGGTGTTGGTCGCGGTTGGGCTATTGGTCGGGCTGTTGGAAACGGTGTTCGTCGGCGTGGTGGTCGCGCTATTGGTGGGGGTGCTGGTCGGGGTCACGGTGGGGGTGTCGGTTGCGGTATTGGTGATCAAAGGGGTATCGGTGGGCGTGCTAGTGACCGTGTTGGTGGGAGTTCGGGTGGAGGTCAGGGTTGGTGTGTTCGTGAGGCTGTTCGTTGGACTGTTGGTCGGGGTGAGGGTAGGGCTGTTCGTGGGGGTCTTGGTGGGGCTCAAAGTAGAGGTATTTGAAGGGCTGTTCGTGGGAGTGACCGTCGGGCTATTGGTGGCGGTGTTGGTGATGAGCGGGGTATTGGTGGGAGTGTTGGTGACGGTGGAGGTTGGCGTTCTGGTAGGGGTTTGGGTCGGTGACTGGGTCGGGCTGTTGGTAGAGGTCAGCGTCGGGGTGAGCGTTGGACTATTCGTTGGGGTGCGGGTGGGTGAATTTGTAGCGGTGTTGGTGGGTGTGGTCGTAGGGGTTTTAGTAGGTGTAATGGTCGGGGTATTGGAGGGGGTGATCGTCGGACTGTTCGTGGGCGTCTTTGTCGATGAATTGGTCGGGGTAAGGGTGGGCGAATTAGTGGGCGTAAGCGTGGGAGTCTTGGTCGGCGTGAGGGTAGGGGTCCTCGTCGGGGTTTTGGTCGGTGTGTTGGTGGGCGTGGGTGTGGGGACGGTGGCGGCCAAGAAAGTGAAGGCGTTCAGGATGAACGCCGAGTTGGCATCATCCGATTCCGAACCGGAACTTCCGTCAGCGGATCCATGCCCGCCGCAACCAGCGCCGCCGCCACCGTCACGGAACATTTGCGAGTCCAGCCCGACCATCAATTTGCCGGCGTTATAGGGTCCGGTAAGACTGCTGCTAGGGAAAGCGGTCACAATGACGCCTGGGCTGCCTCCGGTCGGGGAAGGGTCGCCGCTGCTATTGGACACATAAACGGGGATGCCTGACCCGGCGTCCGTGGTGTAACCGGCGAACTCAGTCCAGATCTGGCCGCTGGCGGCCCCCGGAGCCCCGCCGTTGAGTGTCTTCCAATTGGTCGGGAAGCCGTTGGCTGCCGCGGCGCCGGTACCCAATTGGGCGCAACAGCCGTTGTTTTGGGTGACGATGCCACTGCTGCCCCAAGTGCTGCCTGAAACGGTGTCAACGAAAGAAATGACGCCTGTGTTACGGGCCGCGAATCCACTGTTCTCCCCGAGTATGAAGAGGCTTCCGCCGGCAGTCAGGTAACTTTCATATTCGGTGGCGATAGCGGGAGTGATGGTGTCGCCTGTACAGGCCCCGGCTCCAGCACAAGTCGTTTGATTGAATCGCAGGTCCCAGACCTCTGTATAACCCGCCAAACTACCGGGGACAGAAGTCATGGAGACGGCGGTGTTGCAAAGGCCGGTGATGGTGCCAGAGGCCCCTAGACTTGAACAGACATTGTTCGCGTGGTTGCTCAGGACGTCTGAAACCATCCCAGGAACGGAACCGCCCGAGTCATAAATGATAAGAATATTCTGGCAAGCGGGTTGGGCCGAAAGTTTCGAGGGCGCCACCACCCAAAGCGGCAGGGCCAAGGCCAATATCGCTAGTAATGAGAACTTGGAAAGGAAAGAACGAACGGGATTCATTTTGATATCAATTCCTAAATTAAGATCGAGATCCTCTGCATAAATTCAACTAGACGAACCGCCTTGGCCGACCTAACGGCAAAAACCCCAGGAACAGTAGCTTTTCGAACGATCTATGTTCCAGGGGTCCCAAAGTTTACCGGAACTCCCTTTGATATCCAGTTAATTTTTAGGGTTTTGAACAGTGGCGAAAGGGGTTCCAATCGGGCTTTTCGAAGTTAAAAACCAACCATACGGGTCATCCATTTTACCCACTCCAGAACCAACGCAGTTCCGGCTCAAGCGGCCAAGTCGACGTCCTTGTTTTTTGCAATTTTTACGCCAATTTAAGCCCTTAGTTTTGAAGGATTTAAAACTTCGATCAGCATAAACATGTCAACGAATTAGGAAAAAAGAGTTCGAATGGTTGGAAATTTAACAATCGGACCGGGGATAGAAGAGGAGAGTCTTTGAGCCTTTAGGATCTCGTCTGGGGGCGTGAGAGGATTTTGTAACTAAACGGGGATGATCAGACCTTCGTAGGCGGCGATCGTGTTGGTGAAGAGGTGTTTGGCGGCCTCTTCCTTCTTGGCGACGGCGGCGTCATCGTGGTTGGGATCGTGATGATAAAGGACCAACTGCTTGACCCCCGCTTCCTTAGCGACGAAACAGGCCATCTCGGCCGTCTAATGTCCATAACCCTGGGTGGATACGGGACCCGTGTATTGTTCCTGGGTGTATTGGGCGTCATGGATCAAAAGGTCGGCTCCCTTGGCGAA
>CAZLND010000212.1:0-5061 GCA_964560635.1 uncultured bacterium
CAAAAGGTATCGATGCGCAGGTCCGAATCCTTGATCTGGACCTCCACTTCCTCCACTTCCGGTAGGACTGCCACGGTAGCGGCGGAAGTATGAACTCTCCCTGAAGCTTCGGTGCGGGGAACCCTTTGGACCCGGTGGGTCCCGCTCTCGAAACGGAACTTTCCGAAAGCCGACTTTCCGCTGATCAAAAAGACGATCTCTTTCAACCCGCCGATCTCGGTGGTAGAGGAATCCATGACCTCGATCTTCATCCCGATCTTTTCGGCATAACGGGAATACATGCGGAAAAGGTCCGCCGCGAAAAGGGCCGCTTCGTCCCCACCCGTTCCGGCCCTTATTTCCACGATGGCGTTCTTATCCCCCTTGGGATCTTTGGGGATGAGCATCTTTTTGAGTTCGATCTCCAAGGTCCCAATGCTCTTTTCAAGGCCGGGCAGTTCGGACTGGGCCAGGGCCTTCATTTCCGGGTCGCCTCCCGTCAAAAAAGCCTGAGCATCCTCCCTTTCCTTAAGACAGCGGTGGTATTCCCCGATCTTCTCGGCGAGAGGCTGTAGATCCGCATGCTCCTTCGCGATCCGTTGAAGTTCAGCCGAATCGGCGAAGGTATCAGGATGATTGAGACGGTCCGAAAGTTCCCGGAACCTTTTCTCGGCTTGTTGAAGTTTGAGTTCGATCATGGGTCGGTTCTTTCAAGCTTTTGAATGGATGAAAAACGGAGGAAAAAAGAAAAAGCCCGCGAGCTTTTAGGCGCACGGGCTCATCGGAACTGCGAGGATAAGGCTAAGAGTTCTTTTCGGCGGGGGGCGGCTGGGCTAGACGCTTGGCCTTCTTGGCGGCGACGGCGACAGCCTTGGCCTCTTCGCGAGCCTTGAGCTCGGCCTGGGCCGTAACGGCGGTGGCGCTCTTTTTTTGGAATTTCTCAACGCGGCCAGCCATATCGAGTAGCTTGATCTTGCCGGTGAAAAAGGGATGACAGGCGGAGCATATCTCCACCGAAAAGGTTTCGCCTTTGGTGGACGCCGTCTCAATGACGTTGCCGCACACGCAGGTGACCTTGGTCTTGAAATATTTTGGGTGAATTCCGGTTCTCATTAATAAACTCCCTTCAGTTTACCCGGGACCGGTTCAATGAACCGGAGCCCCAGGGGTTGCTTAGTTTATTCAAAAAGCTAAA
This sequence comes from uncultured bacterium, assembly GCA_964560635.1. GTDB lineage: Bacteria > Oederibacteriota > Muellerivitia > Muellerivitales > Muellerivitaceae > CAZLND01. Next base: position 1,175 of record CAZLND010000212.1, read on the forward strand.
AAAATCAACCTTGGAAGTGAAGGGGGCCGTGAAGAAAGTCCCAAAAGGGCCTATTCTGGCCGGATTACTGGGTCAAATAGAGGAGAGGGTTCTGGGGTTTCCCATTCAATCGCACCTCAAAATGGAGGTGGGGGCCCGTTGTCTTTCCCGAATTGCCCACCTTCCCGATGAGTTGTCCTCTTTTCACCTTTTGCCCGGCCTTGACCCTGATCTCATCCAAATGCCCGTACCAAGAAGTCAGACCATCCCCATGATCCAGAACGATCAACCGACCATAGCCCGCCCGAATGTTGGCGAACTGTACGGTCCCGTCCTGGGTAGCCACCACCCGGGCGCCCCATCCAGGGGCCAGGTCCAGACCTTCATGAAACGCCATCAGATGGGTAATGGGGTGGAGCCGCATACCGAACCCATCGGCGAAACGGCCGGTCGTGGGCTTTAAAAAAGCGGTTTTGGGCTGAAGTGAGGTCAAGGTCAGCCAAGGCAAGTCTTTATGAGTTAAATAGGTTGCCCCTGGCAGGTATAGGACCTCACCGGGTTGGACTGCCGAATCCCCCATGATCTGGTTGGCTTTGAGGATCTCCCGAAAGGGGACCTGATAGGCTCGGGCGATATCATTGAGGCCCTGGCCGGGCCGGACCACATGAAATATCCCGTCCCGGGAAGGTATCAAAAGAGGGCTATTGGGTTCGGGCTCGGATCCGTCATTGGCTTGATTGAGGCTGCGAAGGGTCGTTTCGAGGAGCTTGAACTTGGTCGAAAGCCCCAAAAAGCGGTCCCCGGCCTTGGTGTGATAAATAGCGAACTGGAATCCCGGGACCTTCAGCAGGGGGTCCAGATCTTGGGAAATCGCCACGGGAGGGGGCGACGGGGCCGAAGCGAAGGAAAAAAGGCCGGGTTTTACGGCCTTGAAGGCCCATACGCACATGCCGACCCAGAGGATGACCAGAAGGCCGGCAACGAATAGATAGACCCGCCTCAAGAAAGGGTCCATGGGATCAGTCGTTAGCGGACCCCTTCATGGACTCCAAAAAGGCCTTGTTGGACTTGGTACGGCGCATCTTGTCCAAGAGGAATTCCATGGCGTCCACGGGGTTGTTGGGGTTGAGGATCTTCCGGAGGATCCAGACCTTGTTGAGTTCCTCTTCGGTCATGAGCAATTCCTCACGACGGGTCCCGGACCGGGTGATGTCAAAAGCCGGGAACACACGGCGATCGGCCAATTTACGGTCGAGGATGATTTCCATATTACCCGTACCCTTGAATTCCTCGAAGATGACCTCATCCATGCGGCTTCCCGTGTCGATAAGAGCGGTCGCCATGATGGTCAAGCTGCCACCTTCCTCGATATCGCGAGCCGCGCCAAAGAAACGCTTCGGGCGTTGGAGGGCGTTGGAATCCACGCCTCCCGAGAGGACCTTCCCGGAAGAAGGAACGATGGTGTTATAGGCCCGGCCTAGGCGGGTAATGGAATCCAAGAGGATGACCACGTCCCTTTTATGCTCTACCAGGCGCTTGGCCTTCTCAATGATGATCTCGGCCACCGTCACGTGCCTCTCGGGCGGCTCATCGAATGTCGAGGACACCACTTCGCCCTTGACCGAACGCTGCATGTCCGTGACTTCCTCAGGGCGCTCATCGATGAGCAACACGATGAGATAAACCTCCGGATGGTTCTTGGCGATACTGTTAGCGATCTTCTGGAGAAGGATGGTCTTACCGGTACGGGGAGGCGCCACGATGAGCCCGCGTTGTCCTTTGCCCAGGGGGATCAGGAGATCCATGACCCGCATGGACATGTCATCAGGGGTCGTTTCCAACCAGATACGATGGTTGGGATAGATCGGGGTCAGATTGTCGAAAAGGACCTTTTGCTTGATGGCATCTGGCGGCTCGAAGTTGATGGAATCGACCTTGAGAAGGGCGAAATAACGCTCCCCTTCCTTAGGGGGCCGTACTTGGCCTGTTACCGTGTCGCCGGTACGCAGGTTGAAGCGGCGGATCTGGGAGGGCGAAACGTAGATATCGTCGGGGCCGGGCAAGTAATTGTAGTTGGCGGACCGAAGGAATCCGAAACCATCCGGCAGTATTTCCAACACTCCCTCGGCGTTGATGACGCCGTTGCGTTGGGTCTGGGTCTCCAGGATCTTGAAGATCAGGTCCTGCTTCTTCATCGCGCTGATGCCCTCAAGGTTCAATTCGCGGGCCACCTCCGTCAACTCAGCGATGGTTTTCTTTTTCAGGTCGGCAATATCCATGGGACCTTAGATCCTTTCTTTTTGGCCCGCCGCTTAGGGGAATACCCGGAAAACAACGGAGGGATATGAAAATGTTTTTTTACGGAGCGGGAACATCGTTATTTCGGGATGGTCCCACGATTGATTGGGCTAAATCGGCTAAAAACTAAAGAATCCTTCGGACGCCAAAACTATTTTTAAGTGAGATTCTCGTTAGGGGGTCGTTCCACCGGAAGTCAAAAGGGAAAGTGTCTACGTCTTGTGCAGTGGATAAATCCTATCACGTCAAGGGTGCCTGTCAACCCCAAAAAACAGGTGCAAGGTTCCAGGTCCAAGGTTTTAGTTAAGCCGTGAAAGCCGTCCTAGTCCGTTGCCCCTAGCACCCATCAGCTGCCGTTAGAGGGGATAGGCCACGATCCGGTTCCGGCCCCGGTTTTTGGCGGCGTAAAGCGCCTTATCGGCCTTACCGATGAGGTCCAAACTCGAGTGGGCGTCCTGGGGGAATGTGGCCACACCGATGGAAACCGTGACCCGGGTGGTCTCCTTCCCCACGGAAAAAGAATAATTTTCCACGGCCTTTCGGATCTTCTCGGCCAACTCCATAGCCTGCTCCTTGGTCGTTTCCGGGGCCACCAACACCATTTCTTCCCCGCCATAACGGGCGGCTTGGTGGGCCACTTCGGACTGGTCTTTCAGGATACGGGCCACCTCCATCAAAACATGGTCGCCCGCCACGTGCCCATAGGTGTCGTTGTAATGCTTGAAATGGTCGATATCTAGGATCAAAAGGCTGAGAGAAGCGGCATAGCGTTGGGCCAGTACCAATTCTTCCTCCAAGCGCTGCTTGAAATAACGGTGGGAATAAAGTTTGGTCAAACCATCCGTGATGGAGAGCTTTTGGACCTTTTCATACAGGAGCGATTTTTGCAGCCCGATGGAGATCTGGTTGCAGAAGACCTGGAAATTGGAGAATTCTTCCTGGTCAATGAACTTGTCACTAGTAGAAAAGGAGCACAAAAAGCCGATGGTGCGGTCCTGGACCAAGAAAGGAAGGAAAACGAAAGATTGGATGGCCAGGTTCCGGAGCTTGGCGAAATGGTCCTGTTCCCCGATGGAATCCACCCAAACCGGCTTCTTTTCCCGGGCCAGGAGCGCCGCCAATCGGTCCGATTCCAGTTCCACTTCGAAGGCCCGGAAAAGGGATTCATCGCAACCCGAAGCCACGCGGACCTCGTATTTTTTCCCATCATTGGAAAGCACGGCAATGATGAAATGAGGCAGGTCGAACATCCGTTCGGTGAATTCCCGGGTCAGTTCGATCATTTCCTGGACATTGAGGGTGGCCCCCGCCTCCTTGATGATGTCATAGAGGTGTTCGATCTGCCGGAGCTGTTTCTCGATCTGGATATTCTCTTTCTTTAACTTTTCAGCTACCGCTTTGAACTTGTCGGAGAGGATCCTTTGGTTCTCGATCTGTTCTCGGAACCTGCCGGCGGTCTTCTCCTGGAACAGCCTCAAGATCCGGGGGGCTTCGCCCAAGGTCAACAGGGCCAGGGCCTCCGGAAAGACAAGACTGGGGGAAAACAAATGGAGCAACAACCGTCCCGCGAACAAACCACCGATATAGGTCCCCATAAAAGGACGGGAAGA
>CAZLND010000213.1:0-5056 GCA_964560635.1 uncultured bacterium
CCGGCCGGGAGGGGCCGGAGAACAGTACACCCTGGAGGCCCAGATCGTCGACCTAGCGGACGAGATCGCCTATACCTCCCACGATATCGACGATGGTCTGACTTCAGGCCTGCTTGATTTCGATGGTTTGGGTCAAATAGCCCTCTGGAAAAGGAATTTTGAAAAAGTAAAAGAACGCTATCCGGATCTCAGCCGTGAAAAGACCAAATATCAGGTCGTTCGATCGATCATTGATGAAGAGGTCACCGACCTCTTGAATGAAACCTTGGGCCGTATTGAAAAATTCAACGCGAGGTCCGTTGAGGACGTCCGCAAATGCGCCGAGGAATTAGCCGCTTTTTCCGCTTCGTTCCGTGAGCAGCACTTACAAATGAAGCGATATCTTTTCCAGAACATGTATCGCCACCCACGGGTTACCCGAATGGAATCCAAATCCACGATGGTCATCCAGGAATTGTTCAAGTTGTACGCCTCCAATCCGGATATTCTGCCCACCACCACCCGAGAAAAGATAAAGGGGAACCAGGAACCAATCCGGCGAGTCATTTGCGACTATATCGCAGGCATGACCGATCGTTTCGCCATCGAGGAATTCGAGAAACTGACCCAACCCTCGGTCCGAGTCTAATCCAGGGAAAATGGGTGCTTTAGGCCGGGTTGACAGTCCTTTTTCTTCCCATTAAGATGTTTTTCTCAACAAAGTCCCCTGCGGTTCGCCCACAGGGGATTTTTCTTTTACAGGAGAAAAAATGGAAACCTTCCAGATCATCCAAAATGGCGACGATTATCTCCTGCCGGTCTACAATCGGCAAAAGATCGTCCTCATGCGCGGGGAAGGTACCCACGTTTACGACTCCGAGCGGATGGTCTATCTCGACTTCTTCTCCGGTATCGCCGTGAACGGCCTGGGACAGGCCCATCCGGACGTCGTCAACGCCATCATTGAAGAGGCCAAAAAACTCGGCCACGTCTCCAACTATTACTACAACGAACCCAATGTCAGGCTCGCCAAGCTCCTTTGTGAGATCTCTTTTGCCCAAAAGGTTTTCTTCTGTAACTCCGGCGCTGAAGCCAATGAGGCCGCTTTGAAACTGGCCCGGAAGTATTTCCGGAGACAGGGGCAGGACCGCTTCGAGATCATCAGCTTTTACCATTCTTTCCACGGCCGGACCATGGGCGCCTTGTCCATGACCGGACAGGTCAAGTACCAGGAAGGATTGGAGCCATTGCTTCCAGGTATCAAGCTGGCCACCTATAACAATATCGAAAGTGTTAAAAAGCTCATCGGGGACAAGACGGCCGCCGTCATCATCGAGCCTATCCAATGTGAGGGTGGTATCCAACCCGCGGACCCCAAGTTCCTCAAGGAACTGAGGGACCTGACGCGGGATAAGGGCATTCTTCTTATCTTTGATGAAGTCCAAACAGGTATCGGCCGGACCGGGAAAATGTGGGCTTACGAACATTATGGTGTCGAGCCGGACATGATGACCTCGGCCAAGGCGTTGGGTGGGGGCCTTCCGATGGGCGCACTTTTGGTCACCAACCAAGCGGCCACCGGTTTCAAGCCGGGAGACCACGCTTCCACCTTCGGGGGAAATCCCATCGTTAGCGCGGCGGCCATTGCCACCATCGAGACCATCATCTCCAAGGACATAATGGCGCACGCTTCTAAGGAGGGCGCTTATCTGAAGGAAAAGCTGGATGGCGTTCTAAAGGAATTCCCCAAGCTCTTCACCGAGATCCGGGGTTTTGGTTTGGTGTTGGGGATCGAAATGACCCGCAAAGCCGCCTCCCTGGTCGCCCATTGCGCCGGGCAAGGGCTATTGGTGGGTTCAGCGAACGAGAATGTGTTACGGTTCATGCCGCCCCTCATCATTTCCCACGCGGAGATCGACCAGGGGATGGACAAACTGCGCAAGGCCATCGCCGAAGAACTTAAGGCTTAAGGAACGGCCATGTCCAAACCCCCATCTCATTTATTGACATTGGAGGAGCTTTCCCAAAAGGAATTGCTCGCCCTTTTGGCCCTTGCCGCGAAGGTCAAAAAGACCCCTCTTAAATACGGCAAAGCCTTGGTGGGTCAGTGCCTGGCCATGATCTTTGAGAAAAACTCGACCCGGACAAGGGTTTCCTTTGAGGTGGGCATGTTCCAATTGGGTGGCCACGCTCTTTTCCTTGGCAAGGACATGCAAATGGGCAAGAGCGAGACCATCGAGGATACGGCTCGGGTCCTTTCCCGGTTCGTTCAGGGCATCATGATCCGGACCTTTGCCCACAAAACGGTCGAGGACCTAGCCGCCAATTCTAGCGTGCCTGTCATCAATGGATTATCCGACAGCCACCATCCTTGCCAAACCATGGCCGATCTCCAGACCATCCAGGAGAAATTCGGGAAGCTAAAGGGCCTCCAGGTGGTTTTTGTGGGGGATGGCAACAATGTGGCCCACAGTCTCATGATCGGCGCGGCCAAGACCGGTATGCGCTTCAAATTGGTTTGCCCGAAAGGCTATGAACCCGATCCCGCGGTCTTGGCCTCCGCCAAAAAAGAAGCCCAAAAGACGGGAAGTGTCATCGAAGTCACTCAAACCGTGACCGGCTCCATCAAGGGAGCGGATGTGGTCTATACCGACGTTTGGACCAGCATGGGTCAGGAAGCGGAAAGCGCCAAGCGGCTGAAGGATTTCCAAGGTTATCAAGTGGACAAAAATAGGATGGCCGAATCCCCGAAAGCCATTTTCCTGCATTGTTTGCCAGCCCATCGGGGCGAGGAAGTCTCAGCGGAGGTTATGGATGGAAGGCAGTCCAAGGTTTGGGACCAGGCCGAGAACAGGTTGCACGCCCAAAAGGCGTTGCTGATCACTTTAATGGGTAAAGGTGCGAAAAAATGAAACATCACGTGAAAAAAGTCGCCTTGGCTTATTCGGGTGGGCTGGACACCTCTATCATCATCCCCTGGCTCAGGGAGAATTACGGTTGTGAGGTCGTGGCTTTCATCTCGGACGTTGGGCAGGGCAAAGAAGTAGGACCGGCCCGGAAAAAAGCCCTTCGTACTGGCGCCATCAAGGTCGTCGTCAAGGACCAACGGAAAGAATTCCTTGAGCAATACTGTTATTCCGCCTTGAGGGCCCAAGCCAAATACGAGGGCACTTATCTTTTAGGAACCTCCCTGGCTCGGCCTGTCATCGCCAAAGGTTTGGTGGAGGTCGCTTTGAAAGAAGGATGCGACGCCATTTGTCATGGAGCCACCGGAAAAGGGAATGACCAGGTCCGGTTCGAATTGACGGTCATGGCCCTTGCCCCGCATCTGAAGATCATCGCTCCTTGGCGGGAATGGGATATCCGGTCAAGAGAAGACGCGATGGACTATGCCGAGCGACATGGTATCGAGGTGCCCGTGACAAAGAAACGGCCTTACTCCATGGACGGAAATCTTTGGCATCTAAGCCACGAAGGTGGGGAATTGGAAGATCCCTGGAACGCGCCTTCCAAACACGCCTTCCTTATCACCAAGGACCCAGCGCAAGCCCCAAAGAAGCCTCTCAACATCATTGTCACTTTCAAAGCCGGTAAGCCGGTTGCGCTGAATGGAAAGGCCATCGGCGCGGTGGCCTTGGTCGAGAAACTTAATAAGCTAGCCGCCGCTTATGGGATCGGCCGCATTGATATCGTGGAGAACCGGTTGGTCGGGATGAAGAGCCGGGGTGTTTATGAATCCCCCGGAGCCACGGTCCTATATGAGGCCCATCGGGCCCTTCAAAGCCTGACCGTCGAGAGAGAATTGCTCCACCATAGCCTGACCATGTCCAACAAATACGCCGAGATGGTCTATTACGGTCAATGGTTCTCGCCGTTGCGCGAGAGCATGGATGCTTATTACGAAGAAATGCAAAAACCCGTTACGGGCGAAGTTCGGGTGGAACTGAATCCCGGCCGGGTCGTGGCCACGGGCGTTCGGTCGCCTTACTCTCTTTATAAGATGGACCTTGCCACCTTTGGAGCGGACGAAGTTTATGACCAGAAAGATGCCGAAGGTTTCATTCGGTTATTCGGCTTGCCCATGAAAGTCGTCGGTACGGTTAGAAGGAAAAACAAATGAAAAAAACCTGGGGTGGGCGGTTCAAAAAAGAAACGGACCCTCAAGTGGAGGCCTTTACCGAATCGATCTCTTTCGACCACCGGTTGGGGCTTTTCGACATCGAGGGAAGCCAAGCCCATGTCCAAACCTTGGTCAAAGCCAAACTCTTGACCTCTTCCGAAGGGAAGAAACTCTCCAAGGGACTTTTGAAAGTGAAGGCCATGTTGCTCGCCGGCAAACTTCCCCTGGATCCCAGTTTGGAAGATATCCATACGGCGGTTGAAAAAGCCCTCACGAAGCTCATCGGCCCTTTAGGCGGGAAACTCCATACAGGCCGCTCTCGGAACGACCAAGTGGCGACCGATATGCGGCTTTACCTGCGTCACGCTACCAAGGAATCGGTTCAAGCCGGCGTGGGCCTTATCGAAGTTTTGACCCGACTGGCCACCCAAGAAAAAGACACCCTGATGCCCGGCTATACGCATTTGCAAAGGGCCATGCCGATCACTTTAGGCCACCATCTGGCCGCCTATGCCTTCATGCTTTGCCGGGATATGGACCGATTCCTTACGGCTTGGGATCGGGCCGATGCCTTGCCGTTGGGCTCGGGCGCCCTGGCCGGCACCAACCATGCCTTTAATAGGAACCTGACCGCCAAGAAGCTCGGTCTTAAGTCGGTGCTCCAGAACAGCCTCGACGCGGTTTCGGACCGGGACGCCTATGTGGACTTCCTCTCGGCCGCCGCCATCACCCAAATGCATTTGTCCCGCCTCTCGGAAGACCTCATCCTTTGGGCCACCACTGAATTCGGTTTTATTGAGATGGACGATGCTTTCGCTACTGGATCGAGTCTCATGCCCCAAAAGAAGAATCCGGATGTGGCCGAATTGATACGGGGTAAGGCGGGCCGTGTTTTCGCCAATCTCATCGGTCTCTTGACGGTCTTAAAAGGATTGCCCTTGTCCTACAATCGAGACC
>CAZLND010000214.1:0-5033 GCA_964560635.1 uncultured bacterium
CCGTAATTATGGGGCGACCCGATCTCCGCGTTGGCCACGTATTTGCGTTGAGGCGTGTCCTTCACGCGGTCCCACATGACCCATTGGACCGAATGGGGCCTCAAAGCGTCGAACACAATGAACTTCCACCCCGGCTTTTCCTTCTCAAGCAGATCAATTGCCTTGCGGAACTTTTGGGCCGCGTCTTTGTGCAAGAAGGCTTTCTTGAAAGGCCCGTACATATTGATGCCCATGAAATTGTCGGTGGTGGCGTATTTCAAGTCGATGGTCACGGAAGGAAAGCTGGAAAGGTCGACGTAATCGGGATTGTTTTCGAGATTTTTCATGGAGTCCGCCGGCGAAAGATGAGGAAGGTTTTTCTTATTCGAATCAGCAGACAGGGATTGAGAAGTACCAAGAATGGCCAAAACCAGAAAAAGAAAGATGCTCAAACCACCCATGAACTGGGGTTGCTTCGTCGCCGACTTCGCTCCTCGCAATGACATCAAAAAGCCTTTCTTGGTGTCCTTGGTCATCGATCCCTTCGGTGCGAACGAAGGGATTTGGTGGCGAAAATTTTAGGGGCCAGGTGTTCCCTTAGCTTGTTCCACAGCCTGACGGAGGATCTGGCGAAGCACTTCCATGGAGTCCTTGACGACGGTAGGCGACCCGGGCAGGTTGAGGATAAGGGTTTTTCCACGGATACCCGCCACGCCTCGGGTCAGGGCTACCAGGGAGCTTTTCTCGAAGGCTTTGTTGCGGATAAGTTCGGGGATGCCAGGGAGCCACTTCTCGCAGACCTGGTACATGGCTTCAGGAACCCGGTCCTTGGTTTGAATGCCGATACCGTCCACCGTGAAGATGACGTCCACAACCCCACTGTCGGCGGTCTGGACCAATTGAACGACGATCCCCTGTTCATCGTCCCCTAGAACCTGGCGGGCCACCACTTCCCAGCCCATCTTCAGGCAGGAAGCGTTGAGGATATCGCCCCCCTCGTCCTTGGCGCCGCCGGAAACATAGCGGTCCCCAAAGGTGAAAATGGCGGTTTGAATGGGCATAAGACTACTCCTGGCGGAGGAGGATTGGAACTTCGATCAACAAATGAAACTTTGATAAATAAGATGAATTAGATTTTCAAAAAACATCTTTTTTATCTGGGTTTATCACATTCATCATAGTTCATGAATTTTGTTTGGAAGCTACTATTTGCTCGGGGAATTCAGGTTGATGTTACCCAGGTCCTCGGTCGGAGGCAGGTCCAGGTCCTTCGGGGGAAGGATCTCGGAATCTTTCAAGGGCGGAAGGTCCAAGTTCGAAACGTTCGAGGCCTTCTTCTTCATCTTGCTTCCCGTACCGGAGGTGACCGGGGAAAGGTCCGAACTGGTCTCCAGGGGTGGGGCTTGCATACCATCGATATCGCCATTGACCCCTTTCAAATCGTTCACGATCTTGAGCTGGGCGGCCGTGGGTTCGGCGGGCGGAATAGGGGTTGGGCCCGGTTTTTCAACTTCGACGGCCGGAGGCGGAGCACTAGGCGCGCTGGCGACAGCCGCGACCGCAGGTACGGGGGGCGCGGAGGGAGGGACTTCACTAGTGGCGGAAGACGGAGCCGGTGCAGTCGTGGTCCCGCCGGCGACTTCAGGAGGCGGCGCGGGTGCGGAGGGCATCTCGCTACCCGGAACGGGAGGCGGAGCCGGGACGGAAGAAGAAGCCGTAGGGGAAGAAGTCGTGGTAGAAGCCGGGCTCGCGGGCGGTACTTGTTCGGCTAGGTCCGGCGGAGCCGGGATACCTTCGTTACCACCGGGAGCAGGCGGCGCGGAAGCGGCTGGCGAAGTAGAGGCTTCGGTCGAAGGAGGCACAGGAGGCATTCCATTGCCCGAGTCCGGAAGGGACGGAACAGGGGGGGCAGCCGAAGCGGCACTCGGGGCGCTCTCGCCCGTGGAAGGAACAGGAGGAGGACCGGCAGGCGCCGCCGGAACCGTCGCCTCGGAAATCGAGGGTACAGGAGGATTCGTGGCGGCGGAAGGCGCGGGTACCGCAGGGATCGCGGGCGCCGCCGGCGCTTTAGCCGCGTTGGCTTGTTGTTGCCTGAACTTTTTCAAAGCGGCCGCATCGTCCTTGGCTTCTTTCTTTTCCCGCGCGGCCAGGGCCAAGGCCATTTGCTTGGTGATGGCGGGCAACTGGGTGCGGACATAGACCCGAAGGACATCTTTCAAGGTACGCATGGGGCTCAAGGTCACCTTGCCCTGTATCCTGGGCTTGAGGGTCTTCGAGTCATTGGTGCCCCAATAGTTGCCGCCAAGCCTCAGGGTGGGGAACATGCTGATGACTTCCATTTGGTTGTCATGGATGCTGTTGTTCTGGAAGGTCAGTTGGGAAAGGCTCTTCACATAAAGCCCATAGGTATTCTGAACGAGGGTGTTGAACTGCAAATTCGCCAAGACCTGGCCATCAAGCACCACGCCGGTGGAATTTCCGTAGATCTTATTATTTTTCAAGTGGGCGACGGTGGAGCCTTGCAGATAGATACCACTACCCTTGGTGACATCCGCCCCATCCATGGTCAATTTGGCGTCTTTGGCCAGGAAAACACCACTTTGAATTTTTACATTGGTGAAATGCGCTTCCCCGCCGTTGATGAAGATCTCGCTTTGAAGGCCGCCCTCTTGCAGGTTGAAGACCGCCGGACCCGCGGCTGAACCGGTTGCTTCCAAAGTACCGTTCACTTCGAGGACTGCCGCGCCTTGGAAAATCACTTGGACAGCGGGGCCAACGGACAAACGGGCCCCGGCAGGGATGGTGACATGACCTTGGAGAAAATAAGGACTCCCGCTCTGGTCCCAGTGGACATCACCGGAAATGGCGGAAGGAACATTGGTGGCGGCGAAGAGAGTGGAGCCGGAGAACGATAGAAGAAGGGAGGTTAGGAGAATGGTTCTTTTCATAAAAAGCTTGCAACCCCGGGGTTTTTTAATGGTTCAGGAGCCATCCAGCCATCGAAAGCCCGCTTAATATAACACAAAACGTTATCGGTCAAACTAGAAACGCTTCTACTGGAAGATACAGGAAAAAAAGGGCGGGGGGCGGCGAACCGCCCCCAAACCGTTTTATTTCGATGAATATCCCGTACCCTTGCCGGAGTTCTTGATCGCGGCTTGGGCGGCGGCCAACCGGGCGATAGGCACCCGATAAGGCGAGCAGGATACGTAGTTGAGTCCCACGAGGTGGCAGAACTCGACCGAATTCGGGTCGCCGCCGTGCTCACCGCAGATACCCACCTTGAGCTTGGGCTTGACCGACCTGCCCTTTTCCACGCCCATGCGGACCAACTGGCCCACACCGTTGCGATCCAAGACCTGGAAGGGGTCCTTCTCATAGATACCATTGTCCTGGTAATAACGGATGATCTTCGCGGTATCGTCGCGGGAGAATCCGAAAGTGGTCTGGGTCAAGTCGTTGGTCCCGAAGCTGAAGAAGTCGGCTTCTTGGGCGATCTTGTCCGCCGTGACGGCGGCCCGGGGCAACTCGATCATGGTGCCGATGAGGTATTCCAACTTCACGCCGTACTTGGCGATGGTCTCGTCGGCCTTCTTGATGACGATGGCCTTCTGGTTCTTGAGTTCGTTCACATCCCCCACCAAGGGGATCATGATCTCAGGAACGATCTTCTTTCCGGACTTCACCAGTTCGCAGGCCGCGCTAATGACAGCTTCGGTCTGCATCTCGGTGATCTCGGGGTAAGTGATACCCAAACGGCAGCCGCGGTGGCCCAGCATGGGGTTGAACTCGTGCAGTTCTTCCACACGGTGCAAGAGCCGCTTGGCCTTGTCCAAGTCCGAGCCGCCTTCCCTCACCAATTCCAGGGCCTTCTGGATGATCTCGTTACTGGTCGTGCTCTTGCCCGAGGCTTCCATGCGGCCGATCTCGACCATCAGTTCCTCGCGTTTGGGCAGGAACTCGTGCAGGGGCGGATCCAGGAAACGAACGGTCACCGGGAACCCTGCCATGGCCTCGAAGAGACCCAGGAAGTCCGACTTTTGCATGGGTAACAATTTCTTCAAAGCTTCCCGGCGGGAAGCTTCATCGGTAGCCAGGATCATGGCCTGCATGTGAGGCAAACGGTCCTCATCGAAGAACATGTGCTCGGTGCGGCAAAGACCGATACCTTCGGCGCCGAACTGGCGGGCCACTTTGGCGTCGCGCGGGACGTCGGCGTTGGCGCGCACTTTCAAGGTGCGGGCAGAATCCGCCCAACCCATGAGAACCCCGAAATCGCCTGAAAGCTCAGGTTCGATCGTGGGAACTTTGCCCTTGATGACCTCACCGGTCGAGCCGTTGAGGGAGATCCAATCGCCTTCGTTGATGACATTGCCATTGACCGAGAAGCGGCGGTTGTGTTCGTCCACCTTGGCGGATTCGCAACCCGCCACGCAGGTCTTGCCCATACCGCGGGCCACGACAGCCGCGTGGCTGGTCATACCCCCGCGGGCGGTCAGGATGCCCTCGGCGGCGTCCATTCCGTGGATGTCGTCAGGGGAGGTTTCCAAACGGACCAGGATGACCTTCTTGCCTTCGCTCTTCCAATTGACGGCGTGATCAGCGGTAAAAACCGCCTGGCCAGTGGCCGCGCCAGGCGAAGCCGGCAGGCCCTTGGTGATGACTTCTTTAGGAGCCTTGGGATCGAAAACCGGGTGGAGCAATTGGTCCAATTGGATGGGCTCCACGCGTTGAAGGGCCTCTTCTTTGGTGATGAGCTTCTCCTCGACCATGTCGACCGCGATCTTGACCGCCGCCGCCGCCGTGCGCTTGCCCGAGCGGGTCTGGAGCATGAAAAGCTTGCCCTTCTCGATGGTGAACTCGAAGTCCTGGATGTCGCGATAATGCTTTTCCAGACGCTTGGTGGTGTCATAAAGCTGCTTGAAGACCTTAGGCATTTCCTGGTTCAAATGCTCGATGGGGTGCGGCGTGCGGATACCCGCCACAACGTCCTCTCCCTGGGCGTTCAAAATATACTCGCCATAGAACTTCTTCTCACCGGTGGCCGGGTCAGC
>CAZLND010000215.1:0-4940 GCA_964560635.1 uncultured bacterium
CAAGAAAAAGTCCTTAGGAACATTTTCACCACCAAGACACAAAGACACCAAGAAAAGCGAAAAGATAATAATGTTTAAAGCTTCAACGGCCACAACCTTTTGTTCTGGTTAACTTGGTGCCTTGGTGTCTTGGTGGTTCAAGCCGGGGTTATGGGCCAGGCGGTCAAAACCCTCTCGACCGTGGTTTCGGTGGCACCCCTCATGGACGAAACCGCCTCGAAAGCCTTGCGGCCCGCGCCCTGGGCCTGGTTCGGGTCCAAGAAAGCCTTGAAGACTTCCACCAGGGCGGCCCCATCCTTCACCAAGAGGCCCCCTTGGGAGGCTAGGAGCGCCTCAGCGGCCTCGGAGACATTACGGGTATTGGGCCCAAAACAGACGGGTACCGCCACCAAGGCCGGTTCCATCACATTGTGGCCCCCCACGGGGACCAAGGTCCCCCCCACGAAAGCGGCACGGGAAAGCGCGTAAGCCAAAGATAACTCCCCCAGGGTATCCAGGACAATCACCCTTTCGGAGGGGGCCGTTCCCTTCAACCGGCTCCGAAGCACGGTGGAAACCCCCGCCTTTTGGAGTTTTTGGGTGAAAACCTCGGCGTTCTTCATGTGTCGGGGCGCGATGAGAAGCTTCACCTCCGGCGACAAGGCCAGCAATTGGGGAACGATGGGAAGCAAAAGGTCATCCTCCCCTTCCCGCAGGCTCCCCAAGGTGAAAAGAACATCCTTGTCCGAAAGACCCAAGTCGTTCTTGAACTTCCCCACGACCATCGCGTTAGGCGCTCTTAGATCATATTTCATCTGGCCCGCCACTTGGATACGAACCTCCGAAACCCCCAGGGCCGACAACTTCTCCTTGTCCCTCGGGGTTTGGACCAGGCAAGCCCCAAAGCAATTCAGGCCTGGCCAAAAAAGGGACCGCATTCGTTGGTAGGAAGAGAAGCTCTTGTCGGAAATGCGCCCGTTGATGAGGAGCAAGGGGATGCCATTCCTCCCCGCCCGCATCAGGAAGTTGGGCCAGAACTCGGTTTCAGCGACGAGAAGCATGACCGGCCGGATGATGCCGAAGGCCCTTTTCAGAACGGGGGTCATATCGAGCGGGGCCAAAAGCACCAGGTCCGCGACGCCCCTTTCTTCCGCGATCTTTTTCCCGGTCCGGGAAGTGGTCGTCAAGATGATGCGCGCTTGGGGTTTGGCTTCCCGAAAGGCGTTGCAGAAGGGGGTGATGGCGTTGACTTCCCCGGCCGAAGCCGCGTGGAGCCAGATATTCCAGCCGATGGAAAGCCGCTTCCGGACCTCGGGCGTATAAAGCCCCAGGCGTTCCCGAAAATCCGTATCACGATAGAACAGGGCGATGAGACGGGCCACGGGATAAAGAAAGGCCATCAAGATCCTATAGAAGTAGAGCATTACGATCCCTTTTGGAAATAGCCTTCGGCCACTCGGGTCACCCGGTCGGTTTCTTTTTGGATCTTCTTGAGATATTCCACGCCGCCCCGGCGAGGCACCCGGATGGGCTCGCCATAGACAAAGACCGCCCGGGAAAAGGGTTTGGGGATGATGAACTTGTCCCAGCTCTTCAAGCGCCAGCAATGTTCCGCCTCGAAAGCGAAGGGCACTACGGGAGCGCCGGTCATGCGGGCCAAGTTGAGCACACCCGCCTTGATCTCCCGCCGAGGGCCCCTTGGTCCGTCAGGGGTAATGGCGCAACGCTTGCCCTCTTTAAGATAACCTACCAGCTCGTGCAGGGCTTCCCGACCGCCACGGGAGCTAGAACCCCGTACCGGTACATAACCCATGAAACGGGCGACGGTCGAAATAAGTTCCCCATCGCGGCTGGCGGAGATCATCACGTGCACGTCCTGGTCCCGGTGATACCAAACGCTCATGAGGATGGTCTCGTGCCAGAGGGCCCAAAGAGGCGGTTCCGTTTGCTTACCCCGGGGCCCCCACTCGGAGTGTCCCTCTTCCTTGATACGAAGGGACAGTCCGATGAGGTGCATCAAGGGCGTCACTAAAAGGACGATGACCCAGTCGAGCAAGGAGAGTTTATAAGTGTTCAACGGGATTTCCCCAGCAGTTTCAGTATTTCCCCAGCGGCCTTTTCGGAAGCCTTCACCTTGATGGCCAGGTCTTTTCTGATCTTCTCAAAACCCTTCAGTTGGGACTCCCGAACCCTCGGCTTATCCAAGATTTGAAGCGTTTCAGCCACCAAACGCTTGGGGTTGGCTTGTTCCTGGAGCAATTCCGGCGCCAAGGTACGGCGGGCCAATAAATTGACGAGGGAAACATCCTTCAACCTGATCAGTTTCAAGGCCAGGAAAGCCATCACGGGAGCCATTCGATAGACCACGATCATGGGGGTGCCCAGAAGGGCGGTCTCCAAAGTACCCGTCCCGGATTTGACCCAGGCCAGGTCGCAAGCTTTACGCACTTCGTAAGCCGGACCATCGACAAAAAAGAAAGGGTCATCAGCCGTGATACCGGGGAAGTCCTCTTGTTCCATACCGTTCGATTTGGGTACCACGAAGGCCGCGTCCCGGCAGGTCTTGAGCAAACGACGGGCCGCCTTCAGGTAAAGAGGCCATATTCTCTCGATCTCACCCTTGCGGCTACCGGGCATGACGCAAACGATGGGAAAACGCGACAATTCGATGCCGAGCGCCCTCAGGGTCTCCTTCTTCTTCACCGGGCCCAGGTCCATCTCGTCCATCAAGGGATTGCCCACGTAGACCGATCCCACCCCGTGGCGGCGGAAATAGGCGGTCTCAAAGGGGAAAATGACCAGCAATTTACGGATGACCTTCTTGAGGATCTTCACCCGGCCCTCGTTCCAAGCCCAGACCTTGGGGGCGATGTAATAACAGACCGGGATACCCAAGCGATGGGCGGTCTGGGCCAACCGAAGGTTGAAACCCGGATAGTCCACCAGCACCAAAAGGTCCGGCTTCTCCTTTTGGAGCCACTGTTCACATTGCTTGAACCGCTTGCGGATAACGGGATATTTTTTGAGCACCTCGAAAAAACCCATGATGGCTTGGCGGGTCAAATCCTCTCGAACATCCATGCCCGCCGCGGCCATTTGGGGGCCGCCCATGCCGAAAACGCGAAGCTTCTTGTTCTTGGCCCGAAGGACCTGGATGACCCGGGCCGCGTGCATATCACCGGACACTTCCCCGGCGACCATCATGATCGTCTTGTTTTGTGTCATAACCAAAATTCCCTCAAAATCTCATTAACCACCAAGGACACCAAGTTCACCAAGTAAGGCCAAAAATAATCCATGTGATTTCCCTGACAAAAAAGGATCAAGCATTTTCAACAAATTTAAAAAAATCAGTTTGCCGCACTTGGTGCCCTTAGTGCCCTTGGTGGTTCAAATGCTTTATTTTTAGATCATTAATAATCAGGCGTGACGGGGATGATGGTGAACCGGAAATTGAAATAGCCCAGGACCGCGAAACCCTCGTCCCATCTCATATATCCCAAGTTGAAAGCGAACAGGCCGTCGATCTGGGAATCGAACATGACGGGGTTCTGGTCCATCGGGAAAGGTTTCCACACCTCGAACTTCCAGTTGGTCCCCAACATCTTAGTGTTGAATCCCGTATAAAAAATATTGGGTGGAACCGGGTCGACGACCAGGTTGTTCAACTTGGGCGTGAAGAGGGGTAAAAGCGCGCCGTAATTCAGGTTCGGGGCAAAATCCCCAATACCCAGGCTTTGGAAAGCTTGGTTGAACCCGTAGATATAGCCAAAATGAACGGCCATACCGGGCGCGATGGTCTTACTGGCGACCGTATAGATCCCACCCACCGAATTGCCGGTGAGTTGGAAGCTGGTGCTGTTCTGTCCCGCCACCGGGGCTGAACTCGGAGTAGTGCCCCCGGAGGAACCCCCTCCTCCGTTCAAAAGTTCGGACAAAAGGAGCCCCGAGGCGATGCCAGGCATGTCCCCACTTTCGTCCAGCCAGCCGTACTTCAGGTCGCTGGTCAATACCCAAACACGGAGGGGATTGAGCCAGTCGGCATTGGCTTCCGACTTTTCCCTTTCAGCGATGGTCCCGATGAAATAAGTGAAGCCGATGTCCCAATTGAACCCGTCCTTACGGTCCCAGGCGTTGGAGTAGGCCGTCGGAAATAGCGCCAGCGAGGCGCGGGAAATGGCGGGGGTACTGCTCCAAGTCGGCGTCGGGGTGACCGAAGGGGTCAGGGTTCCCGTGAGGGTGAAGGTGGCCGTTGGAATGGGCGTATTGGTATTGGTCGGGGTATCGGTGGGGGAGCCAGGCGTAAAGGTCCAAGTGGGGGTGGCGAAGGGGTTCCAAGTGTTGGTGGGCGAAGGGGTACTAGTAGGTGAATTCGCGGGGGTGAAGGTTGGAGTAGTCGTAATAAAGGGGACGGGTGTCACATGATCGCGGCCCATTGCCTGGGGCGAGTCTTGGCCCCACAAGGGCATGTCAAATCCGAACCCCAGGGCAAATAGCGCCAGAGCGAGCCAGGACCTAACGGAGGATATAGACTTTGACTTTTTTGCGTCCAAAACGGACCGCCTCTTCATAGGTGTCGTAGCACAGATCGATCTTACTGCCCTTGATGGCCCCGCCCCGGTCGGCCGCGATGGCGTAACCATAACCTTCTACATAAAGCGGCGTCTTGAGGCGGATGAGCCTGGTATCCACCGCCACCACCCCATAACTGGCCTTGAGCCCCGAGGCGGTATAACCTGACGCGTAGGGCCATGTGTCTTCCGGCCCGGGATAATAGGCCGTGGCTTCCATCGTCAGCGTCTTGACCACCCGCATGCGTTTCTTCATGGGGTACATCTTCTGCCGCAGGGCTGTCCCCTCGATGACTTTCGCGACCTTCATCGGGACCAGGACCTTCGACTGAAGGACCTTTTGGAAGGCCTCCTCGCCGTTCAGGTAGTAAGACTCGACCTGTTTGTCCT
>CAZLND010000216.1:0-4929 GCA_964560635.1 uncultured bacterium
CACGGCGTTATTTTCGAGGACTACAACAAGGGTCTCCTGACCACCAAAGTCATTCGCAAGTTGGTGGCCTACGCCAAGTCCAAAAAGAAGATCATCACGGTCGACCCCAAGTTCCACAATTTTTTCGAATTCAAGGGCGTCACGGTCATGAAGCCCAACATGAAGGAAGTCACCGAGGCCCTGGGGCCGGAAGCCGTCGGCCTGGATTTCGAGACCATTGGGTTCAAGGTGATGAAGAAACTCCAATGCAAGTCGGTGGTCCTGACCCGTAGTGAACACGGGATGACGATCTTCGAGCCGGGCGAGCCTCCCCGCACCATTCCCACGGTGGCGAGGGAAGTGTTCGACGTTTCGGGCGCGGGCGACACCGTCATCGCGACCCTGACCCTGGCCCTGACCGCCGGCGGAACTCTGCTCCAAGCGGCGGCCCTTGCCAACTACGCCGCGGGCATCGAAGTGGAGAAGCTGGGCGTGGCCACCGTCTCCGCCGAGGAACTGACCCAACGGCTTCTTGAAGAGATGAACCACTGAAAACCTAATTTATAATGAAGAATGAACAATGGGAAATGAGAAGATGGAAAAGCTTAAAAAGAAGCTCATTTTAAATTCTCCATTTTTAATTATTCATTGATGTTCTCTAAGCCCCTTTTCTGGTTTTATCTTTTTCTCCTCTTTCAAGTTTTCATTTTTTTGACCAATCGGGTCACGTTCCATCCTAAGTGGCGAATTTCCGAGCATGCCTGGGCTTTCTTTTGGACCGCTGTTTTTCTCGTGGTCCTCGGGGTCCCCAATATTCCCGTCTTCGAGGCGTGGGATTTCCTGCCTGTTTCCTGGTGGGGGCTCCCGTTTTTCTCGAAAGGGGTGACGGTGTTTTTCGTTTCTTGGGCCTTGGCCCTTTGGGTGGACCATGCCTATTGGGTTTTGTTCCGCAAGAAACCGGTCAACTTCCGTTTCGTTTCCCGTGAAAAAATGAAGATGCCCAAGTCCCTAAAGGCGCCTTTCGGCTTCTTGAAACAGGTTGGATTCGAGAACCAACTCTATTCCCCGGAAGTGGTGGAATATGAGGTTGTATTGCCCCACTGGCCCAAGGAGTTTTCGGGGCTAACCATCGTTCAACTTTCGGATATTCACATCGGAAAATATATCAACCGGATCTATTTGGAAGCCGTCGTCGAAAGGGCCAAACGCATCAAGACCGACATCTTCGCCCTGACGGGGGATTTCATCTCGTTCCGGAAGGACATCGCTCTTATCGCCGGGCTATTGAAAGGGTTCAAAGCGAGGTTGGGGGTCTACGCGGTACTGGGGAATCACGACCATTGGGCGGACGGGCCCGCCATGCGGAAGGCCTTGGAAAAGGATGGTATCCGCGTGCTCGTCAACGACGTGATTTACCACCGTCACAAGGGAAAAACACTCGCCATCCTGGGCTCGGATGACCGGTGGGAAGGGAACCGGAATTACGAAAAATTATATAAGGCCAAAGGCGACGCGCGACTCTTTCTGGCCCATCAACCGAATGACCTTCCTTTGGGGGAAAAATTGGGCGCTCATTTACAACTATCGGGCCATTGCCATGGGGGACAGATATGCTTTCCCCTGATTGGTCCCTTGATCGTCCCAGCGGATGAGGGGCGCAAATATGCCGGTGGCTTCATTCGGGAGAAAAACACCACCATGTTCATCCACCGGGGTATCGGCGGGTTCCCTCCGCTGCGGACCTATTGCCCCCCGGAGATCGTGAAGCTGGTCCTGAAAAGCGGTAAGAAAAATTCTTGAACCACCAAGGGCACCAAGGACACCAAGAAAAGCTCGAAATAAAATGTTTAAATCGAATGATTTGGGTTTGTCTACCTTGGTGATCTTGGTGCCCTTGGTGGTTAACTAGTTTTTTATTGGACTCGGGTGGTTTGTGGTAATAAGCTGTGTATCCATTTCCCCCATTAAGGAGAAGCATCAGTCATGAAAAAATCATTTTGGCTTTTATCGTTTTTATTCGCTTCCATCCTCCCTGTCGCCGCTGGCGCCCAGACCAAGGAACACCAAGATGAGGTGGCCCAAGGTTGGGTGAACCAGCACAATGACAAGCTCAAGGATCCCATCAAGGCCTATGTGAAGCACATCAGCGCCAAGAAGCACGCTCTCATGATCGCCTCGCTCCACAAGAAACTGGTCCCGATGAAGCGCTTGGGGTTGGGGGCGGCTTCCAAGAACAATGTGCCGCTTTCCAAGACGAACGTGGATGGGGGGGATGTTCCCCTGGTGGCCCTTTACGAATCCAAGACCTCGAACAACACCTTCCTCGTCGCTGACTACGCCGATGAGCTGGACGACCGCCATTCCACCTCCGATATCTATATCAAGTTGGGCCTCCGTTTCTTCCCCCTCTTCCACGGCGAGGGCTACCGTGGTTGCGCCCGCCTGCTGACCCTGGGCAAGGAATCGCCCCTCTTTTTCGAGATCGACGCTTTTGGCGGCGGTAGCCGCGTGGACCGGACCTATTACATCCTGAACCCGAAAACGGTAAAGGGAATGGTTTCGGATATGGCCGAGCACCCGGAAGAGGTCAAGCCCGAGGATTACATCCAAAAGGTCCTGGAAGTCTCGGTTTGGCTGGACGGCTTCACCCTTTATAAGGACTTGGACAAGGACGGAAAGCTGGGCATCGTCAATTGCTCGAAGGTTTTCACCCCCGGCGAGCTCCGCACCAAGTTAAAGGAAAAGTACCACATGACGGACAATAATTTTGACGGGGCCTTCCGCAAGACCCTTACCTTCTATCACTGGAACGACAAGAAGACCCAGTTCGAGAATTTGGGCGAATACTTCTATTAAGAAACACTCTTCTTGGCCGGCGGCTTTCGAGCCGTCGGCCTTTTGTTTTTAAGGGCCCTTTCCAACTGCCGGTTGCCAGGTGCCACCCCTTCCCCTATAATTACCCATCCCAAGTGAAGTAGAGATGCATTGGACCACTTTTTAGAACCTTCCAAGTTAGCGCCGGTCTTAAAAAACCTTCAAAACCAAGGCAAGAAAGTCGTCTTCACCAATGGTGTTTTCGACCTGTTGCATCTGGGTCATGTGACCTATCTCCAAAAGGCCCGCGAGCAAGGCGACTTGCTGGTGGTCGGTCTCAACAGCGACGCTTCTGTGCGGCGTATCAAGGGCCCCCTGAAACCCCTCCTGCCCTTGGCCGAACGGGCCGAGATGCTCCTGGCCCTTTCGTGCGTGGATTACGTGACTTTCTTTGAAGAAGCCGATCCCTTCAATGTGGTCCAAACTCTCCGGCCGAACGTCCTGGTGAAGGGCGGCGATTGGGCGGTGGACAAGATCATCGGCGGCGACTTGGTCCAGGGGTGGGGCGGCAAAGTGATGAACATTCCGGTGGTAGAAGGCCGCTCGACGACCAACCTCATTCAAATGGTGGTGGACCGTTATGGTAAAAAATAAGAACCAAAATCCAACGCGAAGACTCCAAGACACCAAGAAAGACAATAAAGGAATCATTTTTCGGTTTTCTTTGAGGCTTTGTGGCTTTGTGTTGGCTGTTTTTGGAAATGGGGTCTTTTATGGCTTCTAAAGTTATAGGTGTTATTCCATCCCGTTATGGCGCTCAGCGTTTTCCGGGCAAACCCTTGGCGCTTATCGCCGGCGTTCCTATGATCGTCCGGGTGGTCCGCCAATCCTTAAAGGCCAAAAAGCTTACGGAAGTTTGGGTCGCGACAGATGATAAAAGGATCGCTGAGGTGGTCGAAAAGGCCGGTGCCAGGGCGGTCATGACACCGCCTTCCTTGAAATCGGGGACCGACCGCATTGCTTACGCGGTCCGAACCCAAAAAGCCGACATCGTCGTGAACATCCAGGGGGATGAGCCGGTCATGGCGCCGCAGGCTATCGACGCGGCGGTGGAAGTGTTGCAACAAGACAAACGGATACTGATGTCCACGGTCGTCATCCCGCTCTCCAACAAGAAAGAGTGGCTGGATCCCAACGTGGTCAAGGCGGTCTTGGGTCCCAAGGGTGATGTGCTATATTTCTCACGGGCGCCCATACCCCATCCTCGGGATGGCGGTATGCCCAAGGCCTTTAAGCATATGGGCCTTTACGGGTATCGGCCAGGATGGCTGCAAATGATGGCGACCTTGAAACCCACGCCCCTGGAACTGACCGAAAAGCTGGAACAATTGCGGGCCATGGAGAACGGGGTACTTATCCGGGCCGCTGTCAGGAAAGTTGAATCCATAGCCGTGGATGTTCCTTCCGATGTTCGGAAGGTTGAAAGATATTTAAAGAGCAAATAAAGCCAACACGAAGTCGCAAAGACGCTAAGTTTTTGAAAGATTTTCTTCGAGGCTTCGTGGCTTTGTGTTGGAAGTTGGTTTAATTCTATTCGGAGGATTTCGTGACCAAGTATATTTTCGTGACGGGCGGCGTGGTTTCATCCTTAGGCAAGGGAATCGCTTCGGCCTCCATTGGGAGGCTTTTGGAGAGCCGGGGATTGAAAGTCACCATCGCCAAGTTCGATCCTTACCTCAATGTGGACCCCGGCACTATGAGCCCCTATCAACACGGGGAAGTCTTCGTGCTGGACGATGGCTCGGAAACCGACCTGGACTTGGGCCATTACCAGCGGTTCCTGTCCGTGAAGCTCAGCAAGGCCAACGCGGTCACCAGCGGCAAGATCTATAACGCGGTCATCTCCAAGGAACGGCACGGCGATTACCTGGGCAAGACCGTGCAAGTGGTCCCACATATCACCAATGAGATCAAGGAATCGGTGCTGAAGATCGCCCAGGAACAAAAGGTGGATGTTTGCATCGTGGAAGTGGGCGGCACCATCGGGGACATCGAGAGCCTGCCCTTCCTGGAAGCCGTCCGCCAATTCAAGTTCGACATCGGCAAAGAGAACGTGGCCAACGTGCATGTCACCTT
>CAZLND010000217.1:0-4917 GCA_964560635.1 uncultured bacterium
TAATGTTTCGACCTTTATATCCATCCCCGCCTAAAACTGTCAACCGACCCCGTTATTTGTGCAGATTCACCACGTTCCCCAGACCGTCCAAGGGATTGATGCGGTTCAACAACCCAAGCTGTCTTTGCTGTTCTTTCTGGGTCCGGTGGCTGGTCCATAAAGCCCATGAAGAAAGCAAAATGGCCAAAAGGGAAAAGAAGTAATTCCAGCCAAACCCTTTATCCATCTCGGCTTCTAGCTTTTTGTTGGCTTCCCCCATATCCCCCATGGTCTTGGCGATTGTATCCAGACGGGTATTGTTCTGGGCCTGACCGTCGCTGAGCTCGTGGAACCGGTCGACCGAATCCCTTTCCATTAAAAGGGCCACGGTCTGGATACGGCTCTCCAGTTCCTTCAATTTTTCCTTATCGATTTCATGATTGATGATCACACGTTGGGTCCGCGTGATAGAACTCGGTATCGGGACTGGGACTTTTACCTGGTCCTCCCCCCTCAGCCAGATCTCGGTTTTATTCGCCTTTTCCTTTTCCTTGATCAGGACATCCAAGAGGGACTGGGCTTTCTTATAATGGGAGTTGATATCGAGGGCCTGGGAATCCATCAGGATGGCTTCCTCGTAATGCCCCGAAAGATAGGCCTCCAAAGCGCCTTGGTAGAGCTTGACCGCCCTTTTCTCCTCGGCGGCGGTCGCCCTTAACAGCCCGGGCGCCAAAAGGCACAAAAGCAGCGCCACCGTTCTTTTTATGCTCATTCCGAAGCCTCCATTCTTCTGGTGCGACCGACTAATCCTTCAACATCATCAAAGCGCCCACCCGGCCCGTGGGTTTCTCTTCGGCCGCTTCCGCCCGGTGCGAATAAAACGATCGGATGTTCCCTACCGTGCAAAGGCCGGAACGAATGAGATTCTCTTCTTTCACGCCGATCTCCAGCAATTGCCGGGCATTAGCCCCGGCCAGGTCCAGTTTCCAATGTTGGGCCGAGGACCTCTCAAGAACTTCCCCGCCCCAGGGAAAAACGGACGCGAATTCCTTTTGGACGTCTTCCCCCACCTCGTAACAGCAGGACCCGATGCAGGGCCCCAGGGCCGCCCGGACCTCCTCCGGCTTGGTCCCATAGGCTTCCCCCATGGCGAGCAACGTCTTGGCGGCGATGTGACTGACCGTTCCGCGCCATCCGGCGTGGGCCAACCCGGTCGCCTTATGAACAGGGTCAAAGAAGAGCACCGGCAGACAATCCGCCACCAGGATGAGGATGGGGATATTGGTTTCGTTTGTGATAAGCCCGTCCCCTTCCCCTAGGCTGGCGCCTTCAGCGGGACGGTTGGAAGCGTCCAGTTTCAAGACCTTGTCGCTATGGGTCTGGTCCACCCAAACCGCGCGGGATAGGTCCATTCCCGTAG
The DNA here is from genome assembly GCA_964560635.1 of uncultured bacterium. GTDB lineage: Bacteria > Oederibacteriota > Muellerivitia > Muellerivitales > Muellerivitaceae > CAZLND01. The sequence goes on from CAZLND010000217.1 coordinate 1,400, forward strand.
CCTTGGACAAGAGGTAACGGTTTTCATCCACTCGGGTGGGCTCATCCTTGACCTTATAGCTGATGTTCAAGGAGCCATGATTTTTATGGCTGGTCCCGCCAATGCGGGTGGAAACGGCGTGGGCCAGCACCTTGGGGTCTCCCAGGCGCGGGAAGTTGTAGGTCACCACCCCGCCCTTTTCCATTCGAATGGCTTCAGCGGTTGGCATGTTGGTCCTCATGGGTTCCTTCCACGCTCTGTTTGTAATCAACGATCCCATCCACAATGGCTTTGGCGATCTTGTCCCTCCAATAGGGATCCCTTAATTTGATCTCCTCGCTTTTATTGCTGATGAAGGCTGTCTCGATGAGAATGGCGGGCATATCGACCTGCCGCAGTACATAAAAGGGGGCATGTTGGATGTGCCGAAGATGTTGTTTCAACCGGTCGCGGATACGTTCTTCGACTCTTTTGGCCAACTCATAACTATTCCGACTATATCCCTTGTTATGAAGGTCCGCGAATATGTTAGCCAAGTCGTTCCCATAACCGTTTTCATTGACCGCCGCAACCGCGGCCAATTTATTGGAAGGACGGGCACTATAGGTGTAGGTCTCGGTGCCGGTCGCCAAGCTCCTGGGGTTGGAATTGCAGTGGATAGAAACGAAAAGGTCGGCGTTGTGCCGATTGGCGAACTCAGTGCGGTATTTGAGGGAGATGTACTTGTCCGTGTCCCGGGTCATCAGGACTTCCACGCCATCTTGTTCCTTAAGCAACTCCGCCACTCTCTTGCCAATATCCAAGGTGGCTTGTTTCTCGCAGTAACGTTTGTCGTAACCCTTGGCTCCGATGTCCTTGCCTCCATGGCCCGGGTCGACGACGATCCGGCGGACCGCGTAAACCTGGTTGACGTTCGGGGCTTCCTCCTCCACCTTGCCCGGACGGGGTCTTTCTTCGGGAGCGGGTTTGGTTTCCACTTCCTCCACTTCCGTGGGGGTGGGAACAAGGGTAGGCGCCGCAGCGGGAACCCCGCTGAGAGAACTAGCTGCGGCGTGAGGGGCAGGATGGGCCGGCAAGGTCTTCCCCGCTGGGGAATCGGCCAATATTTCCGCCCTCAATTCTTTAGGCTGGATGCCTCCCGCGACCAACGCCTGTTGGTCGGGATTGAACTGTACGTTCACGTTCAATAAGACCGTGAAAAGGCTCTCCGCCGTTTCGGAAAGAACACCCAACTGACCCGAAACGACTTCCACCGGTTCGATGGGAAAGGATTCCACCGGGTCCGAAGTCAAAAAAACAGGCTGGGAGAGCACCAGCTTGACCTGGTTCTTCCCCTTGGACAGGGCGACCCGGCGGGTTTGGGAATCGAACTTGACCTCCACGCCGTAGAACTTGGCGACCTCCACCAGGGGCAGATAGGACTTTCCCTGGATGTCCTTCAGCAAGACCACAGGGGATTGGTCGGGCTTGTAGGTGTATTTCAGCGAGACCGAATCCGCCGCCAACGGACCGGTCAAAAAGAAGAACACCAACATCCAACACGAAGCCACTAAGCCTCTAAGAAAAATAAACAAAGTTTTTCGACCTCCGCCGTACTTAGGGTCTTTGTGGCTTCGTGTTGGACTTTGGTTTTGTTGGATCATTTCGAGGCGCCCACCTTTTCGGGGTGATGGTGTTTGATACGGAAATACCAGGTGTAAACCCGCCTCTGGCCGGCCTTATCCACCCCCGCCAGGGTCACCATGTGCCCGCCGTGCGTGATGGGTTTGGTGAGTTGGTGCGTGAGGATATGAGTAGCTGGATCGAAGCTGGTCTTGAGCTTATCGGGTCCCAACTGCATCTCGAGGGTCTTGGGGTCGATGTCATCCTTCAAGGTGGCTTGGAAAAGCGGCTTGTCGGTCACGATCTCTTCCCCGTCCCCGGGGGACAGGTTCTCCAAGTGCAGGACCCCGTCCTGGAAGATCTCGGCGAATTTTTCGTGGCTGATAGGATAAAGGACAAGGTTCCGCCGTAACTTCAAGGGATCGATACTGCGGTCATTAGGACCCGGGTTCACGGTGAAAGCCAGTTCATAACCGGACTTTTTCACCTGTTCCAAGATGCGGGGGCTATAGACCCCGTAAGGGTAGGCCAGCATGGTCGGTTTTTTTCCGAACCGATTCTCGATGAAGGTGACGGGTTCGTCCAATTCGGATTCCAGGAGCGTGGCGAATTCGGCCGCGGGGACCTTTTCGCTTTCCAGGCCCAGGTTCAAGTGGTTGGTGGTGTGGGATTCAAAATCCATATCGCTTTTTTGCATCTCCAGCATGTCCGCGTCGTGCAACGCGTCCGTTTTTTTGTTGGTCTTCACGTTCTTTTCTTTGCCTTCCATCCGGCGTTTCAAGGCCGCTTCCCCATAAGCGATGAACTTGGTGTAAAGGAAGAAGACCGTCGGGATCTTTTCCTTTTGGATGACCGGAAAGGCATCCCGATAAACGCTCCTAAAACCGTCGTCAAAGGTAATAAGGACTGGTTTCAAGGGGAGGGGTTTCCCTTGAAACCAGTGGTCCTTGAGCTCCTGAGAGGAAATGGGGGTGAACCCCTTGTCCTTCAGGTACTGCATCTGCCATTTGAACTCAGCCAGCGGCAATTGGTACTGGGCTTGGGCCTCTTTTTCAGCGTCGTCAGGCTTGGCCAAGAACCGGTGGTAACAAAGCACGATGAAGGGGGGACCGGGGTCCTTCAGCGCGGGTGTGGCCGGCGCGGCCGCTCCTCCCAACGCTGGAACCGCCAAGAGCAGCCCGAAGACCGCCTTGATCCAAAGACTCCAGTCTCTTTTCCTTCTGCCTTGCATCACCCAATTGCCTTTCTAAGTTCTTTTTCTGGTCCAAGGTACAAGGTCCAAGCTAGAACCTTGCCCCTAGGACCTAGTCCCTATTAATTCTGGAACGGCTTGCTGGCCAAACGACGGCGCAGATAAGCCGGGATGTCGTATTGGCCGTCCGTCAGTTTCAGGGCCATGTCGCCTTCCAACTCTTCCAAGGACGGGGCGGGCGCCGAAGAGCTCGCCTTGGCCGTGTTGAAGTTGGGGGTAACGAAGTTCTTCAGGTCGATCACCGAAGCCACGTCCGAGGCCTTGGCTTGCTCGAAACCGGTGGCGATGATGGTGACCCGCAGACCGTCCCTCAAGGTCTCGTCCCGCACGATACCCGGGATGATCTCGGCGCCCGGACGGGCGGCCTTTTGAAGGAAACCGTTGATCTGGTTGAACTCGTTCAAGCTGAAGTTGGCGCCCGCGGTCACCTGGACCAGGACGGCGCTCGCCCCGGCGATGTCCACGTCCTCGAGCAAGGGGCTGTTGACGGCCTTTTGGACCGCCTTCAAAGCCCTGTCCTCGCCCGTGGCCGCGCCCGTGCCCATCAAGACCTTGCCCTTGGCGGTCAGGATGCGCTTCACGTCGGCGAAGTCGCGGTTGATGATGCCTTCCGAGTGGATGACCCCCGAGATGCCTTGGATGTCCTGGACCAGCACCTCGTCCACACGCATGAAGGCGGAGGACA
>CAZLND010000218.1:0-4870 GCA_964560635.1 uncultured bacterium
CCCGACCAATACTTCCACCGATACGCCCGCGAACACCCCAACGAACACGCCCACAGCAACCCCCACCAACACCGCTACGGTGACACCGACCAATACGCCTTCCAATACCGCCACCCAATCGCCCACGAACACCCCGACCAATACACCTACCAATAGCCCCACGGTGACCCTGACCAATAGCGCCACCAACACCTCGACCAACAGCTTTACCCCGACCACCACACCTACTGCCACGCCCACATCCACCTTTACCAACACCTTCACCAAGACCGCCACCAGCAGCCCGACCAATACTCCCACGAACACGCCCACCAAAACCTCCACGTTCACCTTCACCTTCACGTCCACTTATACGGTCACTAACACCTTTACTCCGACCCAAACGCCCACATTCACCAATACCTTCACGGCCACCCCGACGCCTAACCTGATGCTGACCAAGATCTCCTCCAAACAAGCCGCTCATCCCAAGGATGTGGTCACCTATTGGTTGGTCTTCACCAATCCAAGCGGTGGGGCCGCGAACAACGCTGTTCTAACAGATAGCCTCCCTCCCACCGGGGCAATGACCTACGTGACGGGGTCGGCTTCCGATAATGGGGTTTTCGACGGCACCAAGAACACCCTGACTTGGACGATCCCGACCATCCCCGCCGGGGCCTCAGTCTCGGTTTCCTATAACATGCAGGTGCAATTCCTTGGCGGCCAGTACAGCCCCGTCGTGAACAGCGCGACCCTCATCTATCCGGGCGGGGTGGCCGTGTCGGCTTCCGACTCGGTCTCGGTCATCGGCAATTATGAGATCCATGTGGCCATCTATAACGGTTCCGGCGAATTGATCGACACGCTGAAAATGTTCCAGACCACCTCGGCCGTTACTAGCTTTGACATGTCGACCACGAGCATCACCACCGATCAGGGGGCGGTCAGCATCTTCTACAATGGCGAGTTGCTGGGTGTCTGGAACGGCAATGGCGCGAACGGGGCGAAAGTCACCAACGGTTCCTATTTGGTCAAGGTCGACAGTACGGATCCCTATAACGTGACCACGACGGTCTCCAAGAATGTCCTTGTCTCCATCGCCCGCAGCACCCTGGCCGTGAACGTCTATAACGAGGCCGGTGAGATCGTGAAACACTTCACGACCCAGGACATCCTCAACCTGCTCAGTAGCAGCTCGGCGGGGGCCGTGCTCCTGCCCTCGGACTTCAGCGTGGGTGACACCAAACTCAGTTCCACCCTCATCACGCCTTCCTATAACGACCCCACGGGTCCCGGCAGCATGGTGACCATCACCTTGGGGTCGGGCCGGAGCTTCACTTGGAACGGGGTAGGGGACAATGGACAGATCCTTACCAGCGGTCACTATTTGATCGGGGTCTATTCCGCGGTCCAGGACGGACCGTCCCAGGAAACCATCATGGGCATCACCATCCAGAACCACGGGGCTTCGGCCATCAGTGGGTTCGCTATGCTGCCTAACCCGGTGAACATGAACCAGACCAGTACGGCGATTTTCCAGGTGAATTTGGATATCCCGCAGGTGGATAGCGTCCATGTCCGTATCTACACGATCGCCGGGGAATTGGTGCAGATCCTCAAGAGCCCGGCGGGCAACGCCACCCAGGTCAGTTGGGACCTGAAGATGACCCATATCGCCAGCGGCACTTACCTGGCGGTGGCCGAGCTTTACTCCAATGGCGCCCTTGTGGGCCGCAAGATCACCCGTGCGGTCGTTCTCCACTAAGATCCCTTTCTATATATAGAGGCATTCCCAAACGGCTAGAGCCTGCAAGAAGCGCTTTCATAAGCGTTTTGATGGATAAGTTTGCGCCTTCGCTTTTGCCGGGGAACAAGTTACAAAAAAGATGAAAAACTCGGTTGAGTCGGCCCTTTTTTGAATGAATTTCAGGAAGATGGGGAATTTTTTAGTGATACACTTCTCTTCGAAAGTTCAATAAAACGCTTGTTCAGTCCTTTTCGGACCTTTTCTTCCACTCAAACTGGAAACACGAACAAAACCAAGGATCATGAGGATCTTCAATGCCTAAACAAAGCCGGGTTGTTTTAACCCTTTTGTCACTTTTTGTTTCGGTCCTGCCTTCCACCCGGGCCCTCGCGAAACCCCCTTATGTGGTCTATGGCTATTTCCAAAGTTTTCGGAACGTTTCCACCGGTGTGTTCCCTTGGAATAGTGTTACCCACCTGGTGGACGCCTTCGCCGAACCCAATACCAACAGTACGGTCAGCCCCTCTGGCAGGACCGGGTGGATAGGGCCAACCCACTCCCAAGGGGTGCGATATATCGTCTCTTTTGGAGGGGCCGGTATCCCGGATACCACTTGGCGGACCGCGTTGACCAATAATGAACCCCTGTTGGTCCAGAACATCATGACCCTGATGGCGAGCGGGGATGGAACGGTGGATATCGGCGGTAACCCCAACATCTATGACGGGGTGGATATCGATTGGGAATTCCCTCATGCCACCGACCAGGCATTGTTCATGACCTTCATGCAAGACCTAGCTAACGCGCTTCACGCCACGAATGGGTATGACGGCAAGCCGCGGAGCCTCAGCATGTACACCACCGCCGCCTCCAATTATTCAGGGGGCAAATCCCCCCTTTGCGGGGTGAACTGGTCGCAAGCGGCCACGATCCTCGATTACTGCATGATCGGGGCCTATGATGATAATTGTACGGGCAGCGGTGGGAACGTTTTCAATGGTCCTTTGTCGATGGTAAGCCCCTGCAGTTTTGGGGCTTGTGCGGCCGGGTTCAACAGTACCTTTGACGATGCGGTCCATTGTGTCAGCCGATTGGCCGCCCTGGGTTTTCCACAGAATAAGATCATTCTGGGAGCGCCCCTATATGACACGGTCAGCGGTACCACCTATACGGCCGACCAGGTCTTCGCCGGCGGGGTTTCCTTGAACTATTACGCCCCGGAAGACGAGTCCACTTATTCGTACAGTGGATTGACCCTGACCATGGACGCCTCACAGTCTTATTGCGATAAGATCAACTGGACCCTGGCCCAGACTCCGGCTCTTGCGGGGATCGGTCTATGGGAGGTGGGTTACGCGCTTTCCAATAACGCGGAAGTCACCAATGTTTGGAACACCATCGCGGGCACTACCGGTTGCTTGGTCTTTCCGCCCACGGCTACCCCGACCATTACCTCCACTCCTACGAATACCCTCACTCCCACGGCTACCTTCACGCTCACCGATACACCCACGCCTTGTTTGATCAATGGAACCCCTTGTGCCACGGATACACCTACGCCGCCCTCTTTTGCGAATATCCCGGTTCCCATGGTGTTTCCTAATCCTTCGGATGGGAGAGTGACGCCTCAACTTGTGGTTCCTCTAACAGCTCCTTCCGATGTTGAGTTGAAGATCTATACTTTGTCGTTAAGGAAGATAGGGGACCAGGTCTTCACGCAGTTGGCGCCTGGAGCGGGGGGAACAGTGACCATTCCCCTGGCTTTTGCGGATACCTGGGGCAATTCCTTGTCCAATGGGCTCTATTACATTGTGGTTTCAACCTCGGAAGGCTCCTTTAAGGTCAAATGGTTAGTCCTGCGGTAGAGAATAGATCCCCAAAGCCACAAAATCACGGTTCGTCAGATCATCTTCATTAACAAAGCAGACTCAAAACTCATGAAATGGCTTTGTAAACAGCGATTTTATTGAAACGTTTTATTGAATGGAAATAACAATAAAACGATATTAGTCCTAGTTAAGAATATGTTACTTTATTGACCACAGCCTTTGAAGAGGTGGGTTGCCCAAATTAGCCGAAACCCCTTTCAACGCCCCTAACTAAAATCGGTTTTATTTGAGGTCCAGTTCTAAGGGAAATCATTGATGAAGAAGTTTTTTAAAACCATTGCCCTGGTCCTCCTTTCGGCGACCCCCTCCTTCTTTTTTATCCCTTCCCAAACTTTTGCCTCTCCCTCCTATGTTGTGGTGGGTTATGCCCCGGGTTGGAACTCGAACGGCGCTTACAATTTCACCGGTAACTTCGCCAGCGCCATTCCCTGGACCAGCTTATCCCACGTTTATTACGCCTTCGTTACCGTGGGCACGACCACGGCGGCTGTTCAAGATGGCGCCGGTATCGCCGCGGCGGTCTGTACCCAAGCTCATGCCCACGGGGTCAGGTGTTATCTGTCCGTTGGTGGGGCCGCCGGGAACACTTGGCCTACCACCACCGCCAACGCCCAAACCCTGGCCAACAGCATCACCGCGCTCATCCACTATGGCGGGGTTACCTTCGACGGTATCGATGTGGACTGGGAATTCCCGAACAATTCCGCGGTCTATAACGCCCTCTTGACCCAGATCCACACGAACCTCAGTTCCATCACGCCTGGATTGGCCCCTTCGGGAAAGTACGCCGGGGAGACGAACGAGGGTTTGACCGTGTATCTTTCGCCGGGGGCCTCGGTCTGCGGGTACTCCTTCACCACTTCCAACAGTTTGGTGGATTGGTACACCGACAGCGGATATGACTTGAACGCCGCTTTCGGGGGAGACCAATGGAATGGCGCCTTGGTCGATCCCACGAACACGCAATTCACCAACTGTTTATCCAACTCAATGCAATTGTCCATTACGACGGTGGCTAACTGGTACAACACGGTGGGGAACGGCGGGACCATTCCTTATAACAAGATGGTCTTGGGTATGCCGCTTTACGGTCGCAATTTGGGCGGTACGGCCACGACGCCGGACGCGGTTGCTTTCAATGGGAGCGGAACGGGTTACAACGCCACGGCCAAGGAAGAGATCTGGGGCGGCTATTCCATGGATACGGCCCAATCCTTCTGCGACAAAATGAACTGGGCCATCGGGTCCAAGG
>CAZLND010000219.1:0-1554 GCA_964560635.1 uncultured bacterium
CCTGGACCCCTTTCTTGGCAGGGGAGCTTTTTTCAAGGAAGGCGACTCGGAAGCCTTGGCCCAAGGATTGGAACAACATCTTTCAGGGAAAGCCCCTTATCCTTCGAGCCTAAAGCCGATGACGAAAGAGGAAGCGGCGCCTTTGTCCGCCAATACCATGTCGGCGTCCTATATGAGTCTTTACCAAACATTGTTCAACGGGAGGAGATGATGAAGGTGGGTAACGGTGAATAATCCAAGGATCACCACGATCATCACCGTTTATAACGGGGCCGACCACATCACCGATGCCGTTCAAAGCCTTTTGGGACAATCGGAAAGGGGTATCGAGGTTTTGGTCGTCAATGACGGCTCCACCGATGACACATTGCAAGTCCTGGCCCGTATCCCGGATAGCCGGTTAAGGATATTGGACCTACCCCGAACCGGCCGCGCGGGCGCCCTGGCCAGGGCGTGTCAGGAAGCGAAGGGCCTCTATATCGCTAATCTAGACGCTGACGACATCAGTTTTCCCGACCGCCTTCGGAAACAAGCAGATTTCCTGGACAGCCATCCCGACCATGCTTGGGTCGGTTCAGGGGAAGAACAAGCTGATGACCGGCGGGCCGAACACCATCGCCGGGTTTATCCCCTGACCGACGAGGCGATCCGGCGTCAATCGGCCAAAAGCATCCCCTATTGCCATAGTTCCATCATGTTCCGGAGAAGCCTTGTGGAAGAGGGTCTCAATTACGACCCGAGCCAGCCTTTTTTGATCGATTTCGAGTTCTTTCTAAGGGTCGCATTGCGTCACAAGGTCGCCAACCTGCCCGATATACTGGTGAAAAGGTACGTTCGGGGCAAAAGTTTTTTCCAAAGCAACTTCAAGACCTCGCGCCAAAACCGCAGGCTGGCTTGGTTTTGCGCCCTGGCGGTGGGCCGTTTCCATCTGCCGCTTCATTACTATTTTTACCCCTTCGCGCGGTTGTTCTATCACTGGGTACCCAATGGCCTCAAACGTCGGATACGCAACTGGCAAGGATTGAAAGAATCCCATGACTAACTTTATCCATGACAATTTGATATTGGTCTTCTTCGCACTGGCCCTGATGGCCGTGGTTTTATTGTTAAAATTCTTGAAGCGGCCTGAGCTGGGCCTTTATCTGACTTTTTTCGCTACGGGCATCCTCATCGCTCCAAAACTGCCAATCCTCCGGGAAAAATTTACGGGTGTCGAGATTCTAATGACCCTGACATGGACTGCGTTACTTTTACGTTCAGTTTCCTCCCCAAGGTCCGCAAAATTAACAAAATCCCAATCCAATTCCTTGATCTTGGGCGCCGTATTCATCGGTTGGATCGTGCTTTCATTCGCGATCAACAACGCGACACACCCAATTACTGTAACCGAAAATTTCGGCAGCTTAATTGAAACCTTCAATTTCATCTATGGATATTTGATGTTCATAACGGTCGTGTTCATGGCGCGGGATTGGAGCCGTTGGAAAAGTTGTTTGAACAGCTGGCTCTGGGGAGCCGTGGTGGTCAGTGCATTTGGGCTTTGGGCCTTATCTG
>CAZLND010000219.1:1564-4844 GCA_964560635.1 uncultured bacterium
ATTCCTTTACCCATCGGGTATGTTCCACTTTGCGAACCGAAAACCAAGTCCCTTCCTTTCTTTTACCTATATTCGTGGTACTGGTCTTTATGATCGCACAGCGAGGCAGAAGGCCGCGCGATAAATGGGCTTTGACGGTCCTCTTAGCAGGAGTTTCCCTCACCGCTATTGCCAGCGGCAGTCGAACCTCTTTGCTCATGTTGGCTTTTTCCGGGATAGGAATTGTATATATAACTTTACGGGAATCGCGATACCGCGCCTTTAACAAAGAACGGCTCATTCGAATTTCATTTTTCGCCATTTTCACTTTTATAGCTTACGTCCTTTTTGCTTTGGCGGGTTATAAAGGAGATTACGCGCTAGGCCACACCCCGGCTTGGAAACGTCCTGTTTTGATGTTGTATGAATGGACTCAAGGATCCAGCAATTTGGATGATAACAGGACCGAACAACTTAAGGTCGTTTCAGAAAACATTAGTGACAATCTGGTCATGGGAACTGGGCCCAAGAATTATGGTTACTACGGCGTCGAAGAAATTCATAACACTTACGCTGGAATTCTTTTTCAAACAGGCGTGCCAGGCTTGATTTTCTTTCTGTTTTGGATTTTGACCGTTCTCCAAACCGGTTTGAAAGCGGGCAAACGTATCCCAGATCCTCATCAGCGATTGATAATATTATGCATGGTGGCGGGAATGGTATTGCTCCTGTTGTACAGTCTGACGATGTTCGGCCTACGGCAACGGAACATTTGGCTTCTGGCCGGTTTATTGGTGGCTAGTGATAGCTTTGTGCCCCGGCGACGAAGCCCAATTCTGGGACCATTGGGTTCCAGGATGGAAGATCCCACTACAAACCTCGGGCTTGATTCATCCATGCCCAAAGGGCTTTCAAGCCTTGGATCCGGCGGAAAGCCTTGAAGAAGATCCTGTTCGTCGAAAGTTACCCCCATGTCCTGTTCGGCCAACAACGCATATTGTTGTCCATGCTGGACGCTTGCAAAAAGGCTGACATCGAGCCTCTCGTGGTGGCAACCGCGGAAGGACCCTTTGTGGAAGAAGTTCGTAGCCGTTCCATCCCAATTATCTTTTTCCCCTATCCCGAATTGTTGTTTTCCTACGGTGGAGCCATTTACCGCTATAAAGGCTTTCGATTCCTTCGGATGTTATGGCAATTGATAGGTTATATCGGGCAGATTCGTTCCAAGTTGCGGCCTTTATCTTTGGAAGGGGTCTATTGCAACGACATGCGGGCTTTGCTGACCGTTGGGATCGCGGCCCGTTCGCTGGGTTTACCTGTCTTGATCTGGGACAAACTGGATAAGGCCCATGGTTGGATGGATTGGTTCCAACTGCCCCTGGTCACCCAAAACCTCATCATCTCCAAGGCCGTCACCCGTAAATACCCCAAATGGCAGACAATCCTGATGGGCCGAAAGATCGTTCTGGCCTACGAGGGAGCCGACCTGGAACGGGCCGACAAGGCCGTTTCCATCCGCCGGACCATCGAACCGAACGAGGGGGCCATCGTGCTGGCCATCGTGGGTACCATCACCTATCGAAAAGGTCACGACCGCATCCTTTCGATCTGGCCCGAACTGATAAAGCTGTTCCCTTCCCTCCGCTTATGGGTCGTCGGCACGACCGCCGGCAACAAGGAAGACCAGGAATACCTGGAAAGCTTACCGAACCGGGAACATCCGGGCGTCCAATTATTGGGCATGAGGGAAGATGTCCCCAACCTGATGAGATCCATCGACATCCTGCTCGTCCCCTCCCGACAGGAAGGTTTCGGGCTCGTCATCGTGGAAGCCATGGCCGCTTCCCGCCCTGTCATCGGGTCTGCCACAGGTGGCATTCCGGAGGTGATCGCCGATGGCGAGACCGGACTGGTAGTTGACGGGGAGGACAGCTCGGCTTGGCTGGACGCCATCAGCCGTTTGGCCGCCTCATCCGAATTACGCTCAAAAATGGGAAAAGCCGGAAGGGAAAGGGTGGAACTGCTTTTTAATAAACCTCGACAGATCTCCGAAGTGTTAAGACATTGCGCGGGGATGGCCCATGGCCGCTGAATCTTCCAAGAAACCCATACGGATCGCCCATTTACAATTACTTCCCCTACTGAGCGGTGTCCAACGAGTGACCTTGAGTGAGGTGACCCGGCTGGACCGGAACCATTTTGAGCCCTTCGTGGTCTGTAAGGAAGAAGGCCCTTTGACCGAAGCACTGAGAACCGCCAAGATCCCTTACTTTTGCGTACCTGAACTGGTCCGGGAAATATCCCCCATCCTGGACGCCAAGGCCCTGTGGCGTTTAACGCGTTTATTCCGTGAGCAAAGATTCGACGTCGTCCATACCCATTCCTCAAAGACCGGCATCCTGGGGCGATTGGCCGGAAAATTGGCTGGGGTGCCCCTGGTAATGCATACTGTCCACGGTTATGCCTTTCCCGCCGCCAAGGGAACCTTTCAGTCGGCATTTTATTTCCTCATGGAATGGATCGGCGCCCGTCTCACGGACGTGCTTATCTTGTTAAATAAGCACGATCTTGAGCTTGCCGAAAGGCGCCTGGGGGTTCCTGCGCGCAAACTGCAGCTGCTCCCCAACGGTGTCGATGTGACTCGATTCTCACCCGTTTCCACCGAGACAAGGGATCTTGTCCGGAGCGAGGTTTTCAAAGCGGGGCCAAACCAAGTCGTGGTGGGAATGGTCGGTCGGCTTTGGGAGCAAAAGAACCCGGAAGGCTTCGTGAAGGCGGCTATTCAGATCCTGGAAAGCGGCTTGGCTTCCGTCAGCTTTTTCCTCATCGGGGACGGCGAAAAACGGGAATTACTCGAAACCATAATCAAAAAGAGTGGCTACGAAAGAGGGATCAATATCCTAGGTTGGCGGGATGATGTGGACCGGTTATTAGGAGGCTTGGACATCTTCGTTCTCCCTTCTAAATGGGAGGGAATGCCTTTGGTCATATTGGAAGCGATGGCATCTTCCCTACCAGTCGTCGTCTCCGATATTCCCGGGAACCGGGATTTAGTCGACGACGGGCAAGATGGACTTATCTTCGAATTGAATAGAGAAGAAAGCTTGATCGAAAAACTGTCAGTCCTTTTGAAGGATATGTCATTAGTGAAAAGGTTAGGGGCGCGCGGGCGGGAAAAGATGCTTTCACATTACCGGCTGGAAGGGCGGGTCAACAAAATGGAGCATTTATACCTTGGAACATTTGGAAAGAAAGACCCTCGGGGTGACGCTTAGAGCCTCTTCGTTCTTTCCGGTTCGGA
>CAZLND010000220.1:0-4826 GCA_964560635.1 uncultured bacterium
CCCTTGGCGAACTGGATGAGCCTCCGGTCGCCGTCCGCGTAACCCTCGATGTCGGTCGCGTATACGATCGATTTTCCCGCGTACTGCAGTTTATAGACCAAGGTCCCGTTCTTGGGATGGTTGTAAGCCCGGTATTGGCTGACGATGACCTTGTCCTTGAAGGTGGTCTTGTAATTGGTCTGTAGGTTCACCAGTTCGGGCTCTGATCCTTCCGAGAGGAGCACCTGGTCGAAGGGTTTCAGGGTCTGGATGTTCTTGATGGAGTTGGTCTCTCCCAAATCCACCGGGAAGAACATTTGGTCCATCATCATTTCCAGGACATATTTCAGATCGTTCGGCTGGCCGATGGGCGCGTAGACCGAGGGTCCGTAGATGAAAAGGGAAGAGTCGGCGATATAGAGGGGTGGGAAAAAGGGAAGTCCCATGATGTGGTCGTGGTGTGTGTGGGAGACGAGGATGGTGGTGCTCAGTTTCTTGATCTTGTCGCGGTTGGCGAAAAAGTTCCGCACCATTTGCTGGCCCGCGGCCACCAGGCCGGTGCCGGCGTCGAGGAAAATGGTTTGGTCCAAGACGTTCACTTGGACGCAGGAGGAATTGCCCCCGATCTTCAGTGTGGAAGGGCCTGGAACGGGGATGCTGCCCCGGACGCCCCGGAAGGTTATGGTGAAGTCGTGAGCCATCACGTCTCTTTCATTCAGGTTCAGCCGCAAAGACTGAAGGTATTATTCCAAAAACAGTCGCTTTTGCAACGGTTTCAAACGCTTTTAAGCGCTTTCAGGGTTCCCAAAGGGCGCGAGAACCGCAATTCTCGCATTCGGGAGCGGTTTCACCGGCCTTCAAGTAGCGGTTCATGATGCGATTCTCGTTGGCGCAGGTCACGCAAAGGTGCGGGCCGGTGTAGAGGAGCTTCTCGCCGGGCTTGCGGCCCGAGATATCGATATTCATGCGAGAAGCATTATTAGGGTCCAACGGGGTTCCCGAAGGCAAGATTTCCAAAAGAGCCTCGTTTGTTTTGTTGTCATTGCGAGGAGCGAATTTTGCGACGAAGCAACCTAAGTTCATGGGTTGTTTAAAGATGCAGGTTTTGCCTTAGGCAAAACCGGTGTTTAAACTGAGATTGCCGCGTCATGAATAGCCCGCTATTCGCGGGCTATTCCTCGCAATGACAGCAATTAATTTTTTTAGAATAAAAAAGCCCCGCCTTATCCGGCGGGGCTTTTTGTTCTGATGATTTAAAGCGGTTACTTCGTCTTGGTCTTGGGCTTCGCGCCGGACTTCGCAACGGGGGCTGAGGCGCCCTTCTGCTTGGTCCAGTTGAGCAACCCGCCCGCCAAAATGATCTCCTGCTGGCGTTCGGTGAGGCCATGCACCACGTTGATGGACTTGCCGGTGGTGAGATTCTTCACCGGGAAAGGATGGTCCACCTTGATGACCTTGGCCAGGTCCGGGATCTCCAGCTTGTCGCCTTGGGAGATCAAGTCGTATTCGGACGCCTGCACGAAGGTCAGGGGCAGGATGCCGAAGTTGATGAGGTTGGCCCGATGGATACGGGCGAAGCTCTTCACGATGACCGCCTTGAGACCCAGATACATCGGGGCGAGGGCCGCGTGTTCGCGGGAAGACCCTTGCCCGTAGTTATCGCCGCCCACCACGAAGCTCTTGCCCGCTTCCTTGGCGCGCTTAGGGTAGGTGGGGTCGATGATGTTGAACACGAATTCCGAGATGGCCGGGATGTTGGAACGCAAAGGCAGCACCTTCGAACCCGCCGGCATGATGTGGTCGGTGGTGATGTTGTCGCCCACTTTCAGAACGACCGGCCCTTCCAAGGTCTCGGCCAGGGGGTCGTTGACCGGGAGGGGCTTGATGTTCGGGCCGCGCACGACCTCGATCTTTTTGGGGTCCTTGGCCGGGGCAATGATACCGTCGTCGTCCCAGACGAACTTGTCCGGGATCTCGATCTTGGGCATCTTACCCAGGGTTGCGGGGTCAGTGATCTTGCCGGTCAGGGCGCAAGCCACGCAGGTCTCGGGGGAAGCCAGGTAGACCTTGGCGTCGCGAGTTCCCGAGCGACCCTCGAAGTTACGGTTGAAACTACGGATGGAGACGGCGCCCGAGGAAGGGGCTTGTCCCATGCCGATGCAAGGTCCGCAAGCGGACTCGATGATGCGGGCACCCGAGGAGATGATGTCGGCCAGGGCCCCGTTCTTGGCGATCATTTCGAAGACCTGCTTGGAACCGGGGGTGACGGTCATGGAAACGCTGGGATGAACGTGTTTGCCCTTGAGCATCTTGGCCACCATCATCAGGTCGCTGTAGGAACTGTTGGTGCAGGACCCGACGCAGACCTGTTGGACGTCGATGCCCTTGAGCTTGGAAACCTCGATGACGTTGTCCGGGCTGTGGGGCTGGGCGATTAGGGCCGGCAGTTTGTTCAGGTCGATGACGAGCTCCTCGTCATAAGTGGCGCCCGGGTCCGCCGCCAGGGGGGTCCAGTCCTTGCCCCGGCCTTGGGCCTTCATATATTCACGGGTGTTCTCGTCCGAGGGGAAGATGGAGGTGGTGGCGCCGAGCTCAGCGCCCATGTTCGTTATGGTCGCGCGCGCGGTGGCCGAGAGGCTCTTGACCCCCGGTCCGGTATATTCCAGGATCTTGCCCACACCGCCCTTGACGGTCAGCTTTCGCAGGACTTCCAGGATGATGTCCTTGGCGGTGACCCAGGGCTGCAGCTTGCCCTTGAGCTCCACTCTCAAGACCTTAGGCATAGTCATATAGAAGGGACCGCCGCCCATAGCGACCGCCACATCCAAACCACCCGCGCCAATGGAGATCTCGCCCAAGCCCCCGCAAGTGGGGGTGTGGGAGTCGGAGCCCAAAAGGGTCATGCCGGGCACCGCGAAGCGCTCCAAATGGACCTGGTGGCAGATGCCGTTGCCGGGACGGGAGAAGTAAATGCCGTGCTTGGCGGCCACGGACTGTAGGTAACGATGGTCATCGGCGTTCTCAAAGCCGGTCTGCAGCATATTGTGGTCCACATAGGAGACGGACAGCTTGGTTTGGACCTGGGGAACCCCGATGGCCTCGAATTGGAGGTAAGCCATGGTGCCGGTAGCGTCCTGGGTCAGGGTCTGGTCGATGCGGATACCCACTTCCTCGCCCGCCACGGGATTGCCCGAGACTAGGTGCGCATTGATGATCTTTTGGACCAGATTGAACCGCTTGGTAGGTGCCGCCATGAAATCCTCCATATAGTGAAAGGGTAAGTACCGCGAAAGTCTTTTTGAAGAGGGCCTATTATGAAGTCGGCCTAAGCCCAATTCAACCCCCATAAAAACCCCAAAAAATCTTTGGAAATTCAAATTTGAGTGTCATTCTGAGGCGATTTTTGCCGAAGAATCTATGTTTTGAAAACAAAGATCCGGAGTTTACCCTGAACAAAGTGAAGGGCCTCGGTGGTAAATAAGCTCAGGATGACAACTGGTACACACAAGGAAGCGGGGTTTGGGGTGTTTCGGGCTTTAATTCAACAGGGGTGGCGCCTATCCTTACTTCAGGAGTTTCCTGTGGCCCAAACCATTCTCAAGATCGAGGGCATGACCTGTGACCATTGTGTCCATGCCGTTCAAAAAGCCCTGCTGACCGTCGTGGGAGTCCAAAAGGCGGAGGTCAGCCTCTCCGAGAAGAAAGCCACGCTCACCCATGAGGGGGCTCTGGACCTTTCGGCCGCTGAAAAAGCCGTGGAAGAAGAAGGCTACAAGGCGTTCCCCTAAATCCGTTCAAAGGACTTGAATGACCGCCGACACGCTCGACCGACAAGAAACCGCCCCGGAAGTTTCGGCCCGTTCGATGATCCTTTCGGTCGAGGGGATGACCTGCGCTTCCTGCGCCGCGCGCATCGAACGCAAGCTCAAGACCGTGGCGGGTGTGGAGACGGCCACCGTCAATTTCGCCTCCCAAAAAGCTTATATTCGTTACAACGAAATGCTCAAAGACCCGACCCTCCTTCAAGTCGCGGTGGAAAGCGCCGGTTATTCGGCCAAGCCCTATATTCCCGCCTATCGGACCGAACAGCTTTATCGATCGGAAGAGACTTTTCTTTTTTGGCGTCTGATCGTCGGCGGGCTTTTGGTCCTTCCTTTCCTTCTGCAACACGTCTTCATGTTCTTTAAACACTTCGAAATGTCCCCTTGGATCCAATTGGGCTTGGCGTCGGTGGTCTATTTCCTGGTGGGCTGGCCTTTTCATCTGTCGGCCCTACGGGGACTCAAGTATGGGGAAGTCACCATGGATAGTCTTGTTTCTTTAGGATCCTCGGCGGCTTATTTCGTTTCCGTGGCGGCTTTGGCTGGGTTTCCCGGGGAGCTTTATTTTGACGCGGCAGGGCTCATCCTTTTTTTCGTCACGTTGGGCCGATATCTAGAGATCCTCACCAAACGCCAGGCCAACCGGGCCCTGGAACTGCTCATGCACCTTCGCCCCAAGATCGCGCATGTGGTGAAGGAAACCCACCAAGTGGACATGCCGGTGGAGATGGTGGGCCGGGGGGACAACTTGAGCCTCCGGCCAGGGGAAGCGGTACCGGTGGACGGGGAGATATTGGAAGGGAAGGGCCGCATCGATGAGTCGCTCTTGACCGGGGAGTCGGTCCCGGCGGAAAAAAGACCGGGAAGCCGGGTTTTCGCGGGAACGATGAACGGAATGACCACGCTTCTCATGAAGGCGCAGGCCGTAGGTAAGGAAACGGCCTTGGCGGGGATCATCCGTCTGGTGGAAGAGGCCCAAGGTTCGAAGGCGCCGGTGCAAAAGAACGCCGACCGGTTGGCGGCAGT
>CAZLND010000221.1:0-4815 GCA_964560635.1 uncultured bacterium
CCGGTCCAAGCGCTCCCGCGAGGATAGGGCGTCGGGGTTGGTGTGGAGGTAAAGGTCGAGGTAAAAGTGGGGGTGAAGGTGTAGGTAAAGGTCGGGTTGATCGCCGCGATGGTTTGGACCGGGCTTTGAAGATTGGGGGAAGAAGGGGCCGTGGTATTGCAGGCCATATTCATCAATAGGCCCGAAACTCCGACAGCGGCGACCAATAAAAGGGCCATGGTCTTTTTCACTGAACCTTCTTTAAGAAAGGGTCTCTGGGTCATTGTAGCCCTACCGTGGTCCCGATCTCGAACATCAACCCGCCGCCCTCATTACTATTGTCGGTCCCATATTGGGACAAGTTGGTGTAACTCGAGCCAAAACTCCTGAACTGGTCGAAACTGGCCCATCTCTGGTAACCCCCCGCCACAAAAGAGATGTTCGGGGTCAAATAATATTCCACACCCAGGCCCAAGTTCAGTCCCAGGCCGGCCAAGGTGGCCGATAGGACATTGCCGTTCGAATCCCCCGCCCCGTCGGAAAGGGTGAACCAGGGAAAGCTTACGCCCAGATCGATGAAGGGTTGGAACTGCATCTCGGTCAAAAAATACCTTTTAAAATCCAGGTTCACCGCGTTGTAGACGGCTTGGTCGGTCACCGTTGAGGTAAAGCTGCTGCTGGAGAACCCGGACCCGGGAGCGGCTCCCAAAGTCGCCGGTCCGAAAGAGGTCGTGTGGTTCGATTGCCAATAGCTCAATTCCAGGGCATAGGCGTCTTCCCGATGTCCGATCAAAAGGCCATAACCGAAATTCTGGGCGATGCTGGGAAGAAGGGTGATCTCATAATTGCTGTTACTGTTCCCCGTATTATAAGAGATCGAGTAATTGTTCCCTTTGAAGGCGCCGGTCGAGCTGGCGCTAACGGAGGTTCCCAGCACACCGATATAAGTGCGGCTATGGAGGTAGTCGTTAGGGTTTTGATCGTCGGCCAAAACCCTGGAAGGAACACCCATCGTCAAGGCAAGGGTCCCCAGGCCGACTGCCCAAAGGAATGATCTAAGAACGAATTTCATTTTGAACGTTAGGTCCTTATTGGTTTGTGCGTTTGATTAGACGAACCAAGTCCCCATTCCTCTCTGTTTTTTTGGGAAAAGATGGGGGGTCAAACAGGGGCGCATTTTAGCTTATTTTTTCCGCATTCAATTAAAAAAGTTGGTTTTTAGGCCCGAATTCCCGGCTTAAACCCCTTAAGTGCCGGATGCTTTCCTTGGGGAACCCAGCCAACCGATCAATAGACAGACCAGGCTCGAAAGAATGAAGGGCCAGAGCGGGAAGTTCCGGCTCCCCAAAGAAAATTTCATATAGAGATAGGGGACCCAAACCGTGGCCGCTAGGAAATAGTACTTGGCGGCTTGGTTCGCCTGGACCATAGGGGCCGGGAGGGGTTTCGCAACTGACATCGGCGCGGGGGCGGGCCCTTCACCCGCGCCCTTACGACGGGCAACTTCGGCATTGATCAGGTGGATGGCATTCACGTTGTCCACGACCGCTTTATAGGAGATCCAAAGGGATCGGGCGTTCAACAGAAGAGCTATCCATATGAGGACATGATGCACGGCGACCGGTATCACTCCCGCCGCCACTCCGCCTCCCAAGATGCCCGCCACCGCGGAAAAAAGGATGGCCAGCATCAGGGCCGGGTAGGACCGGTTCTTATAGTCTTTGGTCTTTTGGATCCATTGGCCGTCCAGCCCGTTCTCCCGTACCACCCGCTTGATGGAATTCCCGCTCCCGATGAAGAACCCAAAGATGAGGCATTGCAGGAGCAGGATGAGGATCGTCATGAAAACGCCCCAGAGCATATGCAAGTTCACGGGCATGAGATGGGCGTAGGCCAGTCCCATGGTGACCAGATAAAAAAGGATGATGGTGATGCTGACGCTGGCGAATACGGTAGGCACTTGGACTCCAGTTATAAGTTTTAAGTTCTTAGTTTTAAGTTTTTGTCAAAACCCGATGGATTTTAATCCGTCGGGTTTTTCCTTAACTGAGCACTTAAAACTCAAAACTGAGAACTCCGCGTTCAACGGGTTTTGTTGAATGCGGCACGAACTGCCGGGTGAACGATCTTTCCCCCATCGATGTTCAGGCCATGCTGGATGGCGGGGTTGCGCCGAGCCGCTTCTTTATATCCATGATGGGCGATGTCCAAGACATAAGGCAAGGTCGAGTTGGTCAGCGCGTAGGTGGAGGTCATCCCCACCGCGCCGGGAATGTTGGTCACGCAGTAATGCACGATGCCGTATTTCTCATAGACAGGTTTGCTGTGGGTGGTAGGCCGGGCCGTCTCGATACATCCGCCTTGGTCGATGGCCACGTCCACAATGACCGAACCGGGTTTCATTTGTTTGACCATAGCTTCGGTCACGAGTCTTGGCGCCTTGGCGCCTTCAATATAGACAGCCCCGATCAAAAGGTCCGCCTCACGCACTTCCTCGCGGATGACCCTCCGGTTGGAGACCAGCGTCGTGACGTTCTTGGGAAGCACATCTTCCAGGTACCGCAAGCGGGAGGGATTCACGTCCAGCACGCTCACACGGGCGCCGATACCCGCCGCCACCTTCGCCGCGTTGGCTCCCACCACGCCGCCGCCCAACACCACCACCTTGGCCGGCCGAACGCCCGCCACACCGCCGAGCAAGATACCTTTCCCGCCCATCGAACGTTCCAAATATTTAGCGCCCTCTTGAATGGCCATCTTGCCAGCCACCTCGCTCATGGGGGTCAAAAGCGGGTGCTCTCCCGTGACAAGCCGGATGGTCTCGTAAGCGATGGCCACCGAGCCTGTCTTTTGGATCGCGCGGGTCAATTCTCTGGAAGCCGCGAAATGGAAATAACAGAAGAGGATCTGGCCCTTGCGAATGAGGGGATATTCGGCGGGTTGGGGTTCCTTGACCTTCAGGATCATCTGGGCCTTGCGGAAGAGTTCTGGCTTGCTCGAGAGCATTTGAGCCCCAGATTCCACGAACTCAGCGTCCGAAATGCCGCTTCCCTTCCCCGCGCCCTTCTCGATGAGCACCTGATGGCCCGCGGCCGTCAGTTCCTCAACGCCGCCGGGAACGATACCGACCCGGAACTCATTATCTTTGATCTCTTGGGGAACGCCGATGATCACTCGCTGCCTCACGCTTTTAAAAAGTAAAGGCGGCCCGAAGGCCGCCTTCCTGAACTAAGAACTCAACACTTCGAATTCAAAACTGGTTCCTGGTTATTCCTTGACCCACTCCACCTCGCCAGTGTCCTTGTGATAGATGGCGCCCAGGACACGCACCATGTCGTCCTGTTCCAATTGCCAAAGGATGGGGCTTTGCTCGCGGATATCGCGCATGGTGTTGAGGATATTGGTCCGGAGCACGGCGTTGAGCTTGTCATCGCCTTCCAGGGTCTTATCCATATGAAGCTTCATTTCTTTGTTGGCCTTCTCCACGGCCTCGACCGCTGGCTGGAGACGTCCGTTCAGTTCCTTCAGGTTCAGGGAACGCCACACCGCCGTGGGGCGGTCATGTTCCGAGATGGCCTCTTTCAAGGCGCTGCAGCTGGTATGGCCCAAGACCACCAGCACGCGGCATTTCAGCTGGGTAGCGCCGTATTCCAAACTGGCCAAGATGACCCTGTCCACCACGTTGCCGAAGGCCCGGTTGGTGTAAAGCTCGCTGTGGTTCATATGGAAGATGGTTTCCGGATCCACATGGGAGTCCGCGCAGCTGACCACCATGATCTTGGATTCCCCGGCTCGGTCGCCCTTATGCTTGATGTGGAACTTGTTGCCGGATTTCAATTTGGCGATGAGGGTGTCTTGTTCCTTCTTGACCACGGAAGGGGCCAGCTCGCCGTTCCTTTGAGCGGCCCACAGCGGGGTGGCCAACACGAAAGCCGTCAATAACATCCATCTCAGGTTGATGCTGCGCATCGCTTCCTCCTAATGGTGATGTGACAAGCGGACAAAAACCAGCAACGGGGGTGCACTGTTCCTCTATTTCAATGGGCCTTCGGCCCACATTGAGAACTGCGTAACCCTCGTCTCTTTGCCGGGCCCTTGCCCGGAAATTTTCAACGACGACGAGGGTAAAAGTATATTCCTTTTGACCCCGCCTGACAGCTTCTAAAATCGGCTATTCCCCCGGAACCTTTCCACCTCCCACCCCTTGGGTACCAAAGCCTTTTAACATTCGTTATACTGGGCTCTGTTTTTCGTCGAAGGAGGCATATATGGCCATGATGGAGATCAGTGTCATTCCCCTGGGCACCGGCAAGACGTCGGTCAGCCCCTATATCGCCGAGATCTTTAAGTACCTGCGTAAGCAAAAGGGCCTGCGTTACGAGCTCAACGGCATGGGCACCATTGTCACTGGCAAGTCCGACCAGCTCCTGAAACTCGCCGCCGCCTTGCACAAGATCCCTCTTTCTAAAGGCGCCAAGCGGGTCTACACGATCATCAAGCTCGACGAACGCAAGGACAAGGACCAACGGCCCATCGATAAGGTGGCTTCGGTCCTCCGGAAACTTTAATCAGTTGGATTTAAAGGTCTTCAGAATATAATCAACAATCCCAAATCTGAATTTCGCCTCTCTTGGTGCCCTTGGTGCCTTGGTGGTTCAATGAGGTCTTATGTTAGATCCTAAATACGTCCGTGAACACGAAGCTGAGGTCCGCAAGGCCTTGGAAGATTGCCGTTCCAAGGTCGACCTCTCTCTCTATTTGGACTTAGAACGCCGCCGCCGCGACCTGACCATCTCGGTCGACAAGCGCAAAGCCCGCCTCAACCAAGCCTCGGAA
>CAZLND010000222.1:0-4815 GCA_964560635.1 uncultured bacterium
TTTTGCTACTCACGACCCTTGGTTACCGAAGGTAACACGAAAAAAATTATGAGTGTCCTGCTCTAACCGCTGAGCTAATGCCCCGCTTAGGGAAAGACTGAAACAGCCCGTGATTTTCTCAAATGGCCGACGACTTTGTCGAGTCTTAACGTTCCTTCCACTCTCGGTACCTTTTGACCATTTGGCCCAAATGGTGCTCTAAGTGCCAGATATTCAGTCCCACCAAGTATTCAATGGTCATTTTTCCATATTCAGGATGTTTCACGTATTTTTTCCAGGCGGTGGAGGGGAGCCGTTTGAGCAAGTGAACATTTGACGAACGCAGGAGCTTCAAAAGATGCCAAGCTTCTTCAGGATCACTTTGAGCGTAATTCAACCCAACCGCCCATTTGTCCTGATCATAAGCCGAGACCATGCCGCCCGATTCGGCGGCGGCCCGGCGAAGACGGACGTAAAGATTGGCCTCCTGATCGGCTAAATGCCAGAGGATCTCGCCGATACACCATTTTGTCTTGGCAGGCTTATAGGCCCACATTTTCCGAGGGAATTTGTGAAGAGCTTCACCCACTCGCAAGTGCCCTTGAGCGAAAGTCCTCAATTTATGGGTTCTGTCCCAGGAATGGACCTTTTTCTTGGCCGCTTTTCGTTCAAGTTCGGGAACGTCGGGTCCCGCGATGAAACCTGGCGATGGAACGGGCATATTTCCTCCTGAAAGCTTCGGATAGGACTTTTGATGTCATTGCGAGGCCCAGCCCCAATCGGGGTGATTTGGGCCGTCGCAATCTAAGTTCAGGCTCATAGGCAAAACCTGAGATTCCCACGTCGCAAACCAAGCCTATCGGCTTTGCTCCTCGGAATGACAAATAAGTTGAGGCAGTAGCTGGGATTCTAACAACTTGAACGGCAATAAAAAAGGCGGACCTTGAGGGCCCGCCTTTAAAGATCAAACTGGATGGTTCGCTTTAGGACTGATTGTAAACAGCCGCAAAATCCTCCGCGAAATCGTCCGCCGTTGTCTTGCCCCGGTGCTCCGCGGTCAAGTTTTGATTCGGATGGAGCTTCCCTTCCCCGCCGGCCTTGTACATTTCAATGAAAAGTTCCACGAATTTGGGTTTCATTCCGTTGCCTAGCATGCCCTGTCGAGCGTCCTCAAGCGAGAACTGGACATAAGCCAGGTCCGATTTACCGAGGGCCTTGCCCAAAGCGGCCGTCATTTCCTTCATGCTGTATTCCTTGGGCCCGGTGAAATCCAGGAACCCCTGTCCCTTGAAGCTGAGCTGATCGAGCAGTTCGGCGGCCTTCGCCCCGATATCTTTCGTGGCCACCCTGTGCAGCGGGAAATCCGAGGGATTAGCCGAGCCGTTGATGCCTTTTCCCTTGATGAGCGGCAAGGCAAAATATTCGTTCTCCATGAAGGCACTGGGACGCAAGTGAAGGACGTTCACCCCCGAAAGCTTGTTCAGCCGTTGTTCCTGGCGGTAAAGGCCGGCGATAGGGCCCGTACCGCTGGGAAGTTCGGCTCCGATGGAGCTTAAATGGACGACATTCTTCACGCCCGAGTTCGAGATGGCTTGGACGATGGCTTCACCGGCATGGTCCTGGAAGTTCGCAAAGTCCTCCACGCTGTAAGAAGGAGGGATCAGCACGAAAACACCATCCGCGCCCTTGAAAGCTTCGGTCATGGCCGCGGCGTCATCGATGGATGGGGACGAGATCTGGGCGCCCTTGGCTTTCAAAGCCGCCAATTTCTTTTCGTCCCGTCCGAGGGCCCGAACGGTATGACCCTTTTCCAAAAGTTTTTCTGTAATGACATGGCCGATATGGCCGGTAGCGCCTAAAACCGCGTAAATCCTTTTCGACATCGCGTCCTCCTTGGTATGAATAGCATCACAATTTGGGGGGTAATGGGACCAGTTATCAAGCCGTGTGGAAAATAAGTCTGTTACTTTTGAGTAACGGGGCGGTGGAGAAATAAAAAAGGCGGGCCCTTTTGGGACCCGCCTTGGTCTTGACCTCGTTAGTCGAGATAACCTTTGAGCTTGCGACTCCTCGAAGGATGTCTCAGTTTTCTCAAGGCCTTCGCTTCGATCTGGCGGACGCGCTCACGGGTGACCTTGAAAGTATTCCCGACCTCTTCCAAGGTATGGGGATAACCGTCGTTCAACCCGAAACGCAAGCGGAGGACTTCCGCTTCCCTTTCCTTCAAGGTGCCGAGCACCTTGGAGATCTGCTCCTGTAGGAGCACGAAAGCCGCGGCATTAGCCGGTGAAATGACGTCTTTGTCCTCGATGAAGTCGCCCAAATGGCTGTCTTTTTCCTCGCCAATGGGGGTTTCCAGGGAAATGGGCTCTTGGGCGATCTTGAGGATGGCCCGGACCTTCTCGACCGGCATTTCCAGCCGCTCGGCGATCTCGTCGGCAATGGGTTCTCTCCCCAGTTCCTGCACTAGGTCGCGGGAAACCTTGATGGACTTGTTGATGGTCTCGATCATATGCACCGGGATACGGATGGTGCGGGCCTGGTCGGCGATGGCGCGGGTGATGGCTTGGCGGATCCACCAAGTGGCGTAAGTGGAGAACTTGTAACCCCGGCGGTATTCGAACTTTTCGACCGCGCGCATCAACCCAATGTTGCCCTCCTGGATGAGGTCCAGGAAAGGAAGGCCGCGGTTGGTGTATTTCTTTGCGATGGAGATGACCAAGCGCAGGTTGGCTTCCACCAGTTCCATGCGGGCGTAATAGGCTTCCCGCTCGCCGACCCGGATCGACTTCATCATGACCCGTATCTGTTCCCGGTTGGCCATGGCCTCTTTTTCCAGCTTGCGGACATGGCGGCGGGACTCGTCCCAAAGACGGGTAGCCTTGAGGAAATCCTCACCCTTGAGGACGCTCTTCTTTTCCAAGGGCTTCAAGTCGGCATGGGCCCCGTGTTTCAAGAGGCTGGGCAGCTTGATGTAAGCTTCCGGGGAAAGCTTCATCTGCTTTTCCTGGAGGTGCATGATATGTTCCTGCTCCTCGATGCTCTCGCCCTGGTCGCGCAGGCGCCCGATGAGGCGCTCCTTCACTTTTTTCTGGAATTGACAGTCCTTGACCAGCCAAATGAGGTCGATAAGCTTCACATCGAGCGTTTCGGCCATCTTCTTGCGTTTCTCGACGTGCAGGGACCTCAAACCCACCTTGTGCTGAAGGGCCTTGATCTGCCGCTCCATGGTTTTGAGCTTGGAGTGGTTCTTGCGGAGCTTCTTATAGATGGCTTTTTCCGGGATGGACGGCATCTCGGCATAGGGGTCCAGGTCGATGGTTTCTTGGAGGGTCTTCTTTTTCTTGATGATGTTGTTGAAAAGGTCGTGGAGCTCCTGGAAACCCAGGGCGCTGCCCAAGACCGCTTTTTACACCTTGAACTCGCCGGCCTCGATGCGCTTGGCGATGGAAATTTCTTCCTCGCGGGTCAAAAGAGGGATGCGGCCCATCTCGTGCAGGTACATCTTGACCGGGTCGCCCATGCGGGTCTCGACCCCGGCGGTCTCGAAGCTTTTCTCGAATTCCTCCTCCTCGTCGTCATCCTCAACGATGGCGCCGGGAGCACCCGCTCCCGACTCCTTATCACTATCCGGGAGAGTGGCGGCCTTTTCTTCTTGGTCCACGATCTTGATGTCGTTCTCGCCCAGCATCAAAAGAATATCGTCGATCTCCTCGGAGGAAACGACCTCGTCCGGCAGGATGTCATTCACCTGTTTATAGGTGATATATCCTTTTTCTTTCCCCACCTCGAGGATCTTGTTGACGTGTTCTTTCGCTTTGGACGCTGGCTTCATTTCGTTTCCACCTCTTGTGAAAATTGCCTTTTCAATTCCATGATCATCTGGAGCAGTTCGGACGCCTTCTCCACTTCCCCTGCTTTCAAAGCCTCATCCTGCTCGGCCTTTAATCTCGACAATTGAGTTCTCAAATGCCTCTTTTTGAGCGCCTTGGCCAAGTCGGCCAGCATGGCTTCCCGCATCCGCTTTTCCGACTGCGACTCGATGCGTAGGAAAGAGGGGGCCAGTTCGGGCACCGCGCTCAACTCCATCGCCTTCATTTCCCCCGAACCGAGCTTTTCGAACAGCTGCCGGAAGTTTTCGTTCTGGAAAACCTCGGGCAGCAATTCGGTCTTCGCCCAGGGGACGAATTCCCCCTGTTCTTCGGTCAAAAGGGCCAAAAAGTCCGATTCCAACTGCAGGTCGTTGGCGCCCGCTTCCTTTTTAGGAATAGGCATGCCTCCGCCCTTGGGTAAAGCTCCCTCAGCCTCGGGCCGGCGGAACCCCTTCTTCCGCTCCGCGTTCACAATCCCAATCAAATCCCTGGCCGTCAATCCAAGCTCAGATTCCACTGTTGCGCAGGCCGTCTGCACCGAAATTTCATCCGGAATCTGTAAAATCATGGGCACGAAGTTTTGTAAAGACTTTAATCTGTCCTCAATCGGCGCGCCCTGAAACTTTTTCTTTTCCGATTGGGCCCACCACCGGAAAAAATTTGGCGCTTTTTCAACGAGGGCTTCCAGCTCTTCTTTCGAATGCTTCGTCAAATACTCGTCCGGGTCTTTCGCGTCCGGCATGACCAGCACCCGGATGTTCAGACCGGCCTGGATCAGGGGCTCGAAGCCTCGCGTGACCGCCGCTTGGCCCGCCGCGTCCGCGTCATAAGAAAAGACCACATCCTTGCTATAACGCTTGAGCATCCTTCCGTGTTGGGACGTCAGCGCCGTGCCCAAAGTGGCAACGGTATTCCCAAAACCAAAATGATGGAGGGCCAGCGCGTCAAAATAGCCTTCCACGAC
>CAZLND010000223.1:0-4790 GCA_964560635.1 uncultured bacterium
CGTAATGGCCGTTCGTCACCACCGCGCCCGTGTCGCTGGTCCCGTCCCACACCACGTTGACCCCGTTGGGCGAGGTGATGGTCAAGGCGTTCGACCCCGTGGAGGCACCGGTCCCGGAATGGTCGGGTGAGATGAAGCTGCTGGACAGGTTCACTTGGCTCATGGGGTTGTTCGTGGGGTCGTTGACGTAGCTGTAAAGGTGCCGAACGATCTCCCCAGCCTCGTTATAGATGTCCACTTCCACCGTGGCCAGTTTGCGGCTCACCATGACCATTTGGGATTCGCTGGTCGTCTGCCCGAAGGGATCGGTGTTCGTCACCGTCACGTAATACTTACCGTTGGAGACCGGATTCCCCGCAGCGTTGTTCCCGTCCCAGCTGGCGATGTCCGTCCCGCCCACGTTCACATAAGCGGTCCCGTTCAAAGTGGCGATGACGGGGTTGTTCAGGTCGAAGCTGTTCACTTGTTGGGACAGTTCCTGCACCCATATCTGTTTCACCAATTCCCCGGACTCGGCGTAAACCCCAACCTTCACCAAAAATTCCTGGGCCATAGCGACGGTCACCTGGGCGACCTTGGGCACCGACAAGCCAGCGAAGGTCAATTCGGCGTGGTTGGTCAAGGTCGTTCCCTGCTGGACGTAATTATCGACCTTGGCCTGATAGGTCACGCTGTAAGTGCCCGGAGCCAGGCTCACCCAATTCCAAGTAAGAACGCCCGCCGCCTCATTGAAGCTTCCGCCCATCGGCACGGAGTCGGCGGACACGTAGGTCAGGTGAGCCGGGAGCTTGTCTTGGACCTGCACATTATTGGCCGTGGCGCCCGTCACCTTCACCGTGATGGTGTAGGTCAGGACATTGCTCGAGCTCACGATGGTCAAGGGAGTCGTCTTGCTGATCTCCACGTCCGGCGTGGGCGTGAAGGTATTCGTGAAGGTAAAGGTCATGGTGGCGGTGAAGCTGTTGGTCGGCGTATTGGTGTTGGTCGGGGTATTGGTCAGGGTGAAGGTCTTAGTAGAGGTGTTCGTCCACGTTAACGTGGGCGTATGGGTGGGCGTGAAGCTGTTGGTGGGCGTCCGTGTGTTGGTCGGGCTATTGGTGTTGGTGGGGGTAAAGCTGTCCGTGGGGCTATTGGTCGAAGTGGGCGTATTCGTGAAAGTCGCTGTATTGGTGGCCGTGCGGGTGCTCGTGGCAGTGGGGCTATTGGTCGCCGTGAAGGTGTTCGTGGCCGTGTTGGTCACGGTGGGCGTATTCGTATTGGTCCGGGTAAAGGTGCTGGTGAAGGTGTTCGTGGGAGTGAAGGTGAAGACGGGGGTGTTCGTGCTGGTGGCCGTGTTCGTGTCGGTAGGCGTGTTCGTCGGGGTGAACGTCGACGTATTGGTCCGGGTGAAGGTATCCGTAAAGGTGCTGGTTGGGGTCTTGGTGGAAGTGGCCGTGAAGCTGTTGGTAGGCGTCGACGTGTCGGTCCGAGTAAAGCTATTGGTAGGCGTGAAGGTGCTGGTGAAGCTGTTGGTCGGCGTGTAGGTAAAGAGCGGCGTATTGGTGGAAGTAAAGCTGTTCGTCGGCGTGAACGTCGACGTATTGGTGGGCGTGTTGGTGAAGGTTCGAGTGAAGGTGTTGGTAAAGCTGTTGGTAAAGGTGGAGGTAGCGGTCGGAGTGTTCGTCGGCGTGAATGTCGACGTGTTGGTCCGGGTGAACGTCGACGTGAACGTTGGCGTGTTGGTGAAGCTGTTGGTCGGGGTAAAGGTAAAGACCGGGGTGTTGGTCGACGTAAAGCTGTTCGTGCTGGTGAAGGTGTTGGTGAAAGTCCGGGTCATGGTGCTGGTAAAGCTGTTGGTGGAGGTGTTTGTAAAGGTGGCGGTATTGGCGGAGGTAGCGGTAGAGGTGCTGGTAGATGTGAAGGTCCTGGTGGCCGTGGGGGTGTTGGTCGAGGTCCCGGTATTGGTGATGGTGGGGGTTGGGGAATGGGTCGGGATGATCCAGGTCGCGGTCTGGGTCTGATTGGGCGTCGGCGTATCGGTCGGAGTATTGGTGTTCGTAGGGGTGTTGGTCTTGGTGGGGGTATTGGTAGGCGTATTCGTGTTGGTCACCGTATTGGTGTTCGTAGGCGTAGGGGTGTTGGTCTTGGTATTGGTGTTAGTGAAGGTATTGGTGGCTGTATTGGTGTTAGTTGCCGTGTTGGTATTCGTGTTGGTCTTGGTGGGAGTAGCGGTAGAGGTGTTGGTCGCCGTGTTCGTGTTGGTAGAAGTATTCGTTCGAGTCGGGGTATTGGTGGCTGTATTGGTGTTCGTCACCGTATTGGTATTAGTGGCCGTATTGGTCGAAGTAGACGTATTCGTATTGGTCTTGGTGAAGGTTTGGGTCGACTTATTGGTCGAAGTCGAGGTATTGGTGGCGGTCGAAGTGGCCGTGGCGGTGTTGGTCTTGGTGGCCGTATTGGTGGAGGTCGACGTCGACGTATGCGTCGACGTATTCGTGGAAGTGCTGGTAGAAGTGGCGGTATGGGTCGACGTACTGGTCGAAGTACTCGTGGAGGTGCTGGTGGAGGTGGACGTGGAGGTCCGGGTATTGGTGCTAGTTGACGTACTGGTGGCGGTCGCGGTTGCCGTGGCCGTGAAGGTCTTGGTGGAAGTGTT
The DNA here is from genome assembly GCA_964560635.1 of uncultured bacterium. Lineage (GTDB taxonomy): Bacteria > Oederibacteriota > Muellerivitia > Muellerivitales > Muellerivitaceae > CAZLND01. The sequence continues at coordinate 2,636 of CAZLND010000223.1, forward strand.
CGTCGAGGTCGAGGTGCTGGTAGAAGTGCTGGTGGAGGTCCGGGTGAAGGTGCTAGTGGAAGTACTGGTCGAGGTGCTGGTGGAAGTCGAAGTGAAGGTCCGGGTGGCGGTGTTCGTATTGGTCGAGGTGAAGGTCTTGGTCGGTGTCGGGGTGCTGGACCGGGTTGGGGTCGGGGTCGGGGTCGTGCAGGTCACGGCCACGGCCAGGGAGTTGACCCAGAAAAAGTCCTTGGTGAAGTTGCCCCAGTTCGGGAGCGCGTTGTCCATCCACCAGCTCACCTTGGTGGCGCCGGCCGGAACGGCCGCGATGATGTTATAGGTATCCGAATTGGAATAGGGCGGGCCGCCGCCCGTCACGTCGTTAGCCGTTTTTCCCAAGGCCGTCACGGGCTAGTTGATGTAAACCGAGCTGTTCGGACTGCTGGTGGAGTTACCCGGGTTGACGAACACATCGTTCCCGGCCCCGCTCAAACCCGCGTCACTGGTATTCCATATCCCACCTCCGCCCGTGCGCGTGAAGCCCGCGCCTGAGGGAGTCGTGGCGCAGCCGCCAGCGCACAGGCTCAAGTCGGTTTTGATCGGCGCTTGCCCCGCGTAAAGAACGTCCGGAGAGCCGTCTCCCGTTCCCCAGAAGAACAACCCGTCGGCCAGGCTCACCGTGCTGTTGGTGAGGGCGCTGGGGTTTTGGTAGACCACGACCAAGTTGGCGGACAGTTGCTCAAGGGCGCTCGGGAAGGTCAGGGCCAAGGACCCGCCGCCCGTCGAAACCTTACTGGTGACGTCGTACCGGACGTTGCAATAGTTCATTGCCCATCCCGCCCAGGCCGCCGAGTCGGCGTTATAGGGGGCATAAGGGTTGACCCAATGGGTACTCATGACCGCGTCGCCCGTGTCGACACCCGAAAAGGCCGTCCCGCCCACCGTCACACTGGTCTGGCATTGGGAACCCACCATGTCCAAATAAGCGGCCACGATGGTAGCGCCGCCCGGAATGCCTGGATAACTCAGGGACCCGCTTGAGGGATAGGGGAAAGTTCCCTTAAAGGTAAAAGCGGTGGAACCTTGGACATAGCCGTAGCCCACACCCGTATAAGAAACATATTGGCTGATGTCCTCATGGTTGGTGCAGCCGGTGGCGGCGCTGGTGGAACAGTTCGAGGCGCATTGGGAGGAGCTTTGAGCGAAAGAGGATTGGGTGGCGGAGACAAAAAGAGACAGCACTAGCGCCGCGAATCCTATTGTCGCGGTCCCGAAAAAGTGGTTCTTTATATTTTTACGAGCGCTGAAGAATTTCAATCCAGGCCCCTCCTTGATCGACGTTCGATTTTTTTGGTTCACTTTTTTTTTGAAGGCTTTTCGGGCTCTCAAGTTTTGTCGTTCAACTTCCTTAAAATCCTGTTTAACAAATAAACGTTTTAACCTTATCCCCGAAAACGATTTCAGGAGCATCTGAAAGAGTCAGCTTTCGGGCACAATTTCAACGTTTGGATGTTGATTTGGAGTGGATTGAAAACGGTTATCTTGGTTGTTTCCACAAGCTATTGCATAGCAAGCGGTCTCGATATACCAAGACTATACCATAACCGTTTTACTAAAATAGCTAATTTTAAGGGTTTCAAACGATTTTATACGGCCTCGTTTACCCCTTGTTTTAACAGGTTAAATGGTCGCTTCACTTATCGCTTTTGGGACCAAAATCCACCCCCAGGAGGATGGACAGCACTCCTCTTGAACTCAGGATCTTCCCCACGGTTCGCTCTTCGAAGAAAACTTAGGGGGACCTATTCTCATTCCATCGGATCTGGTCCCAATTTCGGGAAAAAACCGAGCCTTTTTCTTCCCCCGAAAATCCGCTACACTCCATTTTCCTCACTAGTTTAGACCCTTCAGGAGACCGATCGAAATGACCCCCAGCAAGGCCCCGAGTATCGCCATGGCGGACGCCAAGAAGATCGTGGAGGATCTTTTCGAGCCCAGTGCCTTGATCTACTGGGCCGACTTCCTTTTCAATGCCACGCTTGGTTGGGCGGCTTTGGTCATGGCCGTCCGCTCCGATAACTTTTCCCCGACCCAATTCCTATTCCTTACCGTCGCGGTGCTCACCCTTTACCGCGCCGTCATCTTCATCCACGAGCTGACCCACTTGAAGAAGGAT
>CAZLND010000224.1:0-4771 GCA_964560635.1 uncultured bacterium
TTTACCCGATCCGGTGATACCCGTCACCAGTATCATCCCTCTTTGTTCCATGGCGATCTGCTTGAGGACCGAGGTCGGCATGTTGATATCCTCGATACGGGGCACATGTTGGGGGATAACACGCATGATTATCTCAGGAAGGCCCCTTTGCCACATGGCGTTCGTCCTGAACCGGGCCAAGCCCTCTACCGCATAGGCCAAGTCGACTTCCCGATGCTCCTCAAAAAAAACCTTTTGTTGTTTTTCGTCCATCAGGTAGGAAGCCACTTCAGCCAATTCCTGGGGGGTTAGGGGGGTCTCACCTTGGGGAATCAGGTCACCGTCGATGCGGAAAAGGGGGAAAGCTCCAGCCTTGAGGTGAACGTCAGAGGCCTTCTTTTCCACCATGGAACTAAGGATCTGTTGGAGGTCCATCCCATCTCCCGTGAGCATGCAAGAGTGTCGTAAATAACGTTTTCATTATAGCAATAGAACCGCTGGAAATACCCATAATTTGGGGATTTTAAGCCTCGGGAAGGGTCAGGCCCACTTTCGAGGGATGGTCCTTTTGCCCTTTTCTTTTCCTCGCTTCCTTGGTCAAAGGCCTTCTTGAGCCTTCTGTTGGTCGTAGTAACGGAATAGGATCTGGGTGGAAAAATCGACTTCGGGTCGACCGGCCCAGTCGGAAAGACCCCTGGTCCTTTGGATAGCTCCAAGACCCTTGGGCCCCATCGGCCGAGCTCCCTTCCCTGCCGGATCGCTTATCCAACGATAAAGAAGCCCCCAAGGTTCCAAGTATCCGGGTACCTGTTTTAGGACAGGCGCCAAATAGGACGTACCCAAGGAATAAAAGAAGGGATGAGCCCCATCCCGGTTCGCCAGGGCATCCAATCTACCTGGAAAGGTGTTCGTCGAAAGAATGAGAGGTTCCATATCCTTCGATTGAGCCATCAATTGTTTCCATCCCCAGCCATGGTAAAGAAAGACCGACGGTTCAAAGAGGATATCCGGTCGCTGCCCCTTGACCGAGCGCTCATACCAAATGGGCATCGCATAGTGGTCACCATCGGCCAGGAGCAAAGCGCCTCGAGGAAGGACCTTCAAGGCATTGGTCCCAAAATCCTCAGCCAGGATATACCGGCTTTTATCCTCCAGTTGATGGGCATGGACCAACCACGCGCCCGAAATGATCCCTAAACCAGTCAAGATCATCCAAGCGGTTTTATTTTTGAAACCCCTCGTGAGTTCGACCGATCCCCAAAAAACAAAGAGCCCCGCGATGCCCGAGAGGGAGAGGAGATAAACGTGGACTAGGTAGATGTTCTTTTCTTCGTGGACCGCCAAAACCGCTAGAAAGATCGGGAAGAAGAGCAAGGCAGGTCCCAGGAACAGATCCCGCTTCGACGTCCAAAGAACAACCACGCCCAAAAGTCCGAGAAAAAGGGACCAGGGTGGCCAAAACAGGAAAATGATCCGGGTGAATTCTTTCAAGGTCGCGACATAAAAAGCTGGGCTTTGGATAAGTGGCTCCAATCCCGCCACTAGACGCCGGGAGACGACCCAATAGAATCCCTCCAGATGAACAGGATTGCCCCAACAAGGCGTTGGGTTCCAAAGGGTTCGCAACGGGAGATAAAGATAGAGGGATAATCCCATTAAGCCAACGGTCATCGCGAAAAACAGGGTCTTGGCCCTGGGTTTAGGGATCGCCTTTCTGAATATCAAGACGAGATAAAGGACCCAAAAAACTTGAGTGGGCCAATGATTGGCCATTCCAGCGCCCCATAAAAAAACCGGGAAGAGTAACCCACTCCATCCGGCCGGGGTTCCTTTATGCCGCACCCATACCCACACAACGAGCGTCGTTAACAGGAGGGTCAAACTGTAGATGCATCCTTTGGCGGTTAGGCATTGGGAAAAGAGGCTGCGGTTCGAGACCAAACCCAAAGCCAGGACCATCAGGAGCAACTCGAAAAAAAGACCCTTCCGCGCCCCCATGAACTTCCGATCAATGGACCGTCGACAGGTGTCCAAGATGAACCAAAGGGAGATCAGGACCAAAAGGGCCGAGAACAGGTTCAAACGGAAAGCCACCGTTCCCACCGGCAATAAAGTGACCAACCGTCCTAAAAGACAGAACAAGGGATAACCTGGTGGATGGGGCAACCCCAACACGTAAGACGCGGCGGCCATTTCCCCACTGTCGTCCGACATCAATCCGGGGTTTTGGGCGAGCAACAAGACCTGCCAAAGGAACAGGAAAAAGGCCGGCCAGATCCAGGGTGAAAGATTCGTTTCCTTGTTCTTCATCCAACCCCCGCAAAAAACTTTTACTTAAACGCGATCAGAAACCAAAACCGTCTTAACTATGATGAATGAGATAAATCAGATAACGACAAAAAGATTGATTTTTATCCCATCCATCTTATTCATCATAGTTCCATAGCCTTGTCGCTATTTCTTGTTCATTTGTTCAACAATTTCCAGATCTCGATCTGAGCTTCCTTGTTCTGGGGGTCGATCCCCAGGACCGCGCGAAAAGCTTCTTGGGCCTTCGCCCGATTCCCCAGGCGCAGCATCAGATGTCCCAACGCCATCTGGGCCTCCAACTGTTGAGGATCGGAACGGAGTGAAGCTTCCAAATAAGCTTTGGCTTCCTGGGACCGGCCTTCCCGGTCGTAGATCTTCGACAATTGGTATTGGGCCCCGGCCAAGGCCGTGTCCAATCGAACTAACTCGTCCAACAAGATGGCCGCTTTCGCTTCGTTCTGGGCCTTCTTGGCTTGATCGATCCCCGCCATCAACTCTTGTTTCCGTTCCGGGCCGGTCTTGACCAGTTTTTCGAAATCCATCTTGGCCGCTTCGAGGATATTCTTCTGGGAATAGATCTTGGCCAGCCAGTCCCTCGGCTCCTTGTAGGTTGGGTCGATCTTAGCGGCCCGCTCAAAGGAATGGATGGAATCCGTGTATCGTTGGGAGGCAAAAAGGTTCTTTCCCAATTCGCAGAATCCTTCCGGGTACCTTGAATAATAAAGCTCCGTTCCCCGTTCCAAACCCTTATGGTCCAGCGGGAGGAAGGTCAGGTCATAACGGTACTGGAAAGTCATTGGATCGACCGGCGCGGCGGCCTTTCCCTCGAATTCCTGGGTCAACACCGTCGAGAAAGCTTTCGGCCCGTTCCAATTAGCCGGCAACCGGGCGCGGGACCAATGGATGGCCCAATCGTCATGGTTATCGCGGATAAGGGCCTTCAGGACATCCTCCGAGGCCCCGGTCACTTTTGAGAACAGCAACTCCGGACTTTGGGTCATGCACTGGGATACATACCATCTTTGGCCCATGTTCCCCTCATCAAGGATAAGGGCGCTCAAGGCGATCGGATCCTGGAGCCTGGCTTCCAGGCAAGCCGCTCCCTCAAAGGGATCCTCGCATATCAGGATCGATCTTTTTTCAAGGGTTCTCAAGAGGTTCGTGGCGTGTTGTTGGGGAAAGTAAAAAGAAGCCCTCGAACAACTTTGGCCGGGAAGCATCAACAGGGCCGCGGCCCCCACTGTTCCCACGACCACCCAGATCGCCAAGGGGGTTCCCGAACTCCAACCGCCATGCCTTTTCTCGACACCCTTCTCCGCGAGCCTCAAGAGGGTGCCGCCCGCTCCAAGGATGACCCAGGGTGCCAGGCATCCCAGGATCCCGGAGGAAGAAGAATAAAAAAACACGCTTCCGGCACAAGCCAAGACCCAGATCCAAAGATCCAGCATGGGAAAAGACCTTTTGTTCCCTGTTCGCCATTTGGCGAAATAAAGGACCGTTAACAAGAACATCAGCCCCAGCATGGCACAGGCGACCCAACCCAATGACCAAAGGGCTTGCGGCAGTGACCAATCTTTTTGGAAATGACGGGACCAAAGACTCTCCCCCTCCACGAACATTTCTCGAAAAGGATGAGGCCCGCCCCATGAAGGAAAGAAATCTCCCGCCCGAAAAAAGATCCAGAGAAAAGGAGTGAAACCCAACAAGAACGGGAAGGCCTGGCCTCTCCAATCTTTCCCTTCCATATCCAATGAGGACAAGTGGTTGACCAGCCCTAAAAGACCCCAAAGAGGATGCACACTCATCAAAAGCCCCAATAACAAACAAAGGGCCTTCCAGGGCCTTTCCTCCAACCCCAGCAAGGCTCTTTGGAAGAGGAAGAGAATGAGTCCTGATCCCGATATGAGTCCCGACGGAAGGGTGCCCGCGTTCCAAAGGGGCAGGCTGACCGCAGCGCACCCACAGATCAGGGATGCCAATCCAAGGTTCAAGGCCGTTTGATTGCGAAGTTGGGAAAAAAGATCCTGAAGGGCGAAGAAAAGGGCAAGGGCCAGGATGGCGCTGGAGACTTCCGGAAGGATGAAAAAAGGCCGTTGTGGGAATAACGCCGTGGCCGCTTGCCCCAAAAGGACGGCCAAAGGGGACCAAGGCGGTTCCCCCACGGCTCCGCCATGGGCGGCCAAACAAAAGGCCGGGTCCGCTCCCCAAAAAAAGAAAGGTACCCGGGTCAAATGATAGAGAACGAAAGCGCCGCCACCTACCAAGAGCCCGGCGACAGCCGCGAAAAAATTGCGAGGCAGGACTTTGAGCCCACCCCAAGCGGAAAAGAACAAGACCAATGAAAGAACGATGACCAGGGCGCCCTTGGGCATCTGTCCCTGCTCAAAAAGATACCAACCCCATCCACTCCCGACCATTCCCAAGAACTGGGAAAACCCGCGGAAACGCCCGACCGTGACCTCCCACTCCCGGGCACCTTCCT
>CAZLND010000225.1:0-4769 GCA_964560635.1 uncultured bacterium
ATCTCGACTCATTCCAGCAACCCAACGTCCTGGACCTGTTCCCGGGTCTCCTGGGAGGGCCCCCTTTCCGGCCATCCCTTCCTATCGGCTTGGCCATCGCGGCCAACTCGCCGCCCATCAACAACGCCATCGACACGGCGCGGATGACCATCAATTTCAACCCCTCCGGGGGTTTCGCCTTGCAACAGGTCTCGAACTTGGGGGGATTCACTCCCGGTCTCTTCCCCCCGCCGGCGCCCCTCGAGAACGGCTTCATCAACCTGGGCTTCGTCCAGGCTTTCGCGGGAAGTTATGTGTGGGACAACCAGCCTCCCGTCCAGCCCGCGGCCCAAGTCCAGGAACCCGTTTACGATAGCTTGGGCAACCCCCGCCAGATCACGGTCCAGTTTTATCAGGTGAACGATCTGGGTGCCGCCGGCATCAATAACCCGGCTGGCCCAAACCAGGTCTGCTACGCTTGGTACGCCTTCGATACCACCGGAGGGAAACCCGTCAGCACCGCTAATTTGTTGGGAGGGACGGGTATCGGAGAAGGGGATCCTTTCTACGATCGCAACATACCGGGCTATGATTTTTTCGGCGATTTTTTGTGGTTCAACACCGACGGTTCGCTGGCTTCCAGCGGGGGCGTAGGCGGCTTTCAGGGGCCCCCGGGTTTGGCGTCCAATTTCATGTCCATTCCCAGGGTCTACCTGCCCCCGGACAACGGCTTCCCCCCCTTACCGGGCGTCGTCTCACCCATTCCTACCCAAGGGGCGGAGATCACGGCCGTCTCGTTGAAGTTCGGGACCTTCGGATTGCTGGGAGGCGGAAAGGTCCAACCCATCGGCAATCGGGACGGTCTTTACAGCGACGCGGAAGGGAGCTATCAGGTCCAGAATGGCGTGAGCACCTATGTGCCGAAGCACACCGCTTTCGCCGCCTCCCAGGACGGCTATTCGGCGGGGGTCCTTCAAGGGTTGAACTTCGATCAACAGGGCATCCTCATGGGCACCTTCACCAACAACCAGACGGTGGCGTTGGGCCAAGTGGTGTTGGAACAGGTCCAGAATCCAGAGGGTTTGAGCAAGGTCGGGAGCAACGATTTCGCCTTATCCTCCAACAGCGGGCCCGTCCGGGTGGGTTCCGCGGGCGTGGGGAATTTTGGCAAGGTCCTGGGAGGTTCTTTGGAAAGTTCCAACGTGGACCTGTCGGTGGAACTGTCGAACATGATCGTGGCCCAAAGGGGTTTTGAGACCAACGCGCGGATGATCTCCGTCGTCAACGATGAGCTGAACGTCCTTCGCAATCTAGGGCAGTAAGCCACGGGTAAGGACTTGGCCCCTTTGCTGTCCCTCCCTTGAAAAGGCTTTCTTCAAAATTCCCCTTCTCGAGCAAAAGGTTGAGTATAATTAGGCATATTTGCTGGACGAATATGCCTATTCTTCCATTAATTTCGGCGGGAAAACCTTGGGCCAGAATGAACGCGATATAGTCAAACGCATCTTGAAGGGCGACTCGGCCTCTTTCCAAGAATTTTATAATACCCATAAAAAAGGGCTAATTCGGGCCTGCTGGTATTTCCTCGGAAATGACGCCGAAGTCGAGGATATGGTCCAGGAAACCTTCATAAAAGCCCTCAAAAACCTCAAGAAATTCCGCTTTGAATGCTCCCTGGCTACCTGGCTCAACCATATCGCCGTCAACCTCTGCCGGGACCTGCTGGAAAAGAAGAAAAAGAATCTACCCTTCTCGGTGGATTTTTTCTCCACCCGCCCGTCTATAGAACAGAAGACCCCCTATCCCGAGGAAACCTTGAAACTCCTCCGGGAGGAGATCCAAAAGCTGGAAGGGAAGGACAAGGAACTGATCACCCTCAGGGAGATCAAAGGGCTATCTTACGAAGCCATCGCCAACCGCCTGAAGATGCCGGTGGGCAGCGTGACCTCAGGCCTGTTCCGTGCCCGCCAAAAATTGATCGAAAAAGTCCGGGAAAAAATCCCGGGTGGATGGGAAGAGACCAAATGAAATTTTCACCTGAGTCGTTGCTCCAAATTTACCTGGACGGCTCCTTTACCGAGGAAGCCCAAGCCGAGTTCGATAAGCTCATCCAAAAGGACCCCCTCTTCTCCGAAAGGGTGACCCAAGCGGTCGCCGAAAGGGTGGGCCCGGTCCCCGAGGCCCAGTTGAGCGCCTTGGAGTCCCGGCTCGACGCCCGCATGGCTAATGTCTGGAAAGACCATAAACCTTCCCCGGTTCGCGAGGCCCTCAAGTTGGTCGGCGGTTTCGCCGCAATGGGCTTGGGCCTGACCGCGCTTTATTTCGGCGGAACGCATCTACTGACCTTTTATCATGGCATGGCCGCCTCTAGCGCCATGCGGAGCCAAACGGCTCAAAGTCCTGATCTTTCCGGATCGCCTTCGACCGATCCTTCCTCGAACGAAAAACCGGCCCTTGCCTCCAAGCCCGCTTTGGTCAAAGCCCGGTCTTCTCAAATGCCGGGAGCCGTTCCTAAATCGTCCATTTCTTCTTCGCGTTCGACCGATGGGATGGCCTCGGGCTTGACCACCCAACGTTCAGCTCAAAAGGACATCCCGTCCACTTCGGATAAGGCGACCGGTACCACCGCTTCCTCGGTCAATGGAGTGAGTGCCGTGACTTCTTCAAATCAACCGGCTCTTTCCAATACGTTTCCGGCCGCGCCCTCCCTGGCGACGCAACCTTCCTTGCCGCCGCCGTCCTTGGGTGGCCAGAGCCAAGAAGGGAACGCCTTGCGGGTCTCAGTGGAGACCCAGAAGACCCAGAACGTGGTCGTGAACGTCCTGGACTCCAACGGTCTATTGGTCCGGCGCCTTTACCAAGGTTCCTGGGAAGCGGGCGTTCATCAGGTGGATTGGGATGGCAAGGATGAGACGCGCAATCCCGTTCTGCCCGGGGACTACACGGTCATCGTGAACGCCGACGGCAAGGCCATGTCGGGCGTAGTGACAGTCAAACCCCATCCGTGATGCGGTTCCCTCCGAAAAAAATATTGAGGTCCAACCAAAGCCGGCTGATCGCCGGCTTTTTCTTTTTGCTTTTGGTGGGAATGAATTCCTCCGCCCTGGGGCAAGTTACCAGCACCTTTACCCCGACCTTTACGGCGGGCATCCCCACGTCCACTCCCACTTTCACCGCCACCGCCGTTTTTACGGCAAGCGATACTTCAACCCCGACTTCTAGCTTCACGGCCACGGCGACTTCTACGTCGACCGCTACCGCCACGTCCAGCTTCACGGCAACGGCGACCCTTGCCTTGACTGCCACAGCCACCTCGACGGCGACCACTGCTTTCACGAGCACCGCCACTTTCACACCGACCCCCACCTCCACTTTTACCAACACTCCCACCCCGACCTCGACGAATACCCCGGGGATCATCCTCACTTCCACCCCCACGCCGCCTTTGGCGGGAGGAGGATGCAAAGGCGACATCGCCACTTACGCTTATCCCAACCCAGCCCCGGGAGCCAGTGTGAACATTCTTTTTACTTTGTGTGAGGAAAGCACGGTTGGGGTGACTGTTTATAACGCCGCTGGTCAATTGATCGGGAAGTACCCGGTGGGTTTAGCCAATAACACCAATATTCTACCCTTGGACATCTCCGGCTTTTCCCACGGGGTCTATTATTATTTCGTACGGGCCGTCGGTCCTTCTGGGCCCCGAGCGTCCCGGCCGACGAAATTCTCGATAATTCGGTCGCCCTGAGGCGAGGGGCGGTTTATAACTAGAGGGTTGTTCCCATCAATTTTCCGGGGTGATTCCTTGAAATGGATCCAAAACCCCTTGGTCGGGGGGCTGTGCATCGGACTGGTCCTTGTGACGACCCTGGCCCAGGCCGCAGTCACCAATACCCCTACCCCGACCAATAGCCCCACCAATAGTCCTACGAATAGCCCGACCCCGACGCCTACCAGTACCCCCACCATCAGCCCAACACCTTTTCCCAACTGTTGCACGGCCGATTCCCCCGTTTCCATTTTGGGGACCGGGACCTACGGAAGCGCGTCGAACCAGATCGCCAATCCCCTGGGCATGGTGGTGGGAACCCAATTCATTTACGTTACCGACGGCGGGAATAGCCGGGTAGATATCTACGATAAGAACGGGAACCTGGCGGCCCCCGCCATTTCCTTCGCTCCCGGGGCCTTGCCTCAGGGCCTTGCCCTGGACGGTCTCAATCACCTATTCGTCACCGATTTCAACAATAGCAAGGCTTTGAAGATCGACCTTTCCAATAACGCTGTCGTCACCACATTCAACGGCTCCGGGGGTATCGGCCAAGCCGCGGGAGCCATGAACGGGCCCATCGGCATCTGGTCCAATTCCCAGGGAACCACGGTGGTAGTGGCGGAAAACCTCAACGGGAAAAGGGTCCGACTCTTCCAAGAACAGGGGGATGGGAGCTACATACCCGTCGCTCAGATCGCTCCCCCCAGCGCCGCCGCCACCAATTTCACGCCGGTCGGGGTGATGACCGACCCGGCGGGCGATCTTTATGTTACCGATGACGACTTCAGCACCGAGTTCTTTATCTGGAAATTTTCCGCGCCCAGTTTCAATTCGGCGGTGGCGGTGGCGGACAATTCGGCAGGACATTTGAATGACCCCCGCTTCATGACCATGGATTCGGCGGGGAATTTTTATGTGGGGAACCGGGGAACCATCGTGGGGGACGCGGGCTCAATGAGCGTGTTCGGGCCCGGTTGGAATTTCCTTTACCAATGCACGTCATCGGCGGGGAAGGCCT
>CAZLND010000226.1:0-4739 GCA_964560635.1 uncultured bacterium
CCAGCAGGATGCCCTCCTTCCCCACCTGGAGCAAGGAACCATCATCCTGGTCGGAGCCACCACCCAGAACCCCTTCTTCGCCCTCAACAACGCCCTGCTCTCCCGTTCCCGTGTCTGCGAACTCCATCCGTTGGATGAAACCAAGCTCGCCATCATCCTGGAACGGGCTCTTACCGACAAAGAAAGGGGCCTGGGTAAATATAAAGTAGAACTTTCCGAGGAAGCCAAGACCCACCTTTTGAAAGCCGCCTCCGGCGACGGCCGCACCCTTTTGAACGCCCTGGAAGTGGGAGTCTTGACCACCCCACCGGACGACCAAGGCGTCATCCATTTCGATCTGGAGGTGGCGCAGGAATCCATCCAGAAGCGCATGGTCCAATACGATTCTACGGGCGACCAACATTACGACACGATTTCCGCCTTCATCAAAAGCATCCGTGGCTCCGATCCCGACGCGGCCCTCTATTGGCTGGCCAAAATGCTTTATGCCGGGGAGGACCCCCGTTTTATCGCGCGCCGCTTGGTCATCTCCGCCTCCGAGGACGTGGGCAACGCCGACCCCCAGGCCCTTATCGTGGCCGTGGCGGCCCAGCAAGCGTTGGAATTCATCGGTCTCCCGGAAGGCCGCATACCCCTGGCCCAAGCCACGGTCTACCTAGCCAGCGCCCCCAAGAGCAACGCGGCCTATATGGGCCTGGAAAAGGCCACCGAAGACGTCAAACAAGAGTCCACCAAGCAAGTCCCCACCCACCTCAAGGACGCCCATTACCCCGGGGCCAAGGTCCTGGGCCACGGCCAAGGCTACCAATATGCCCACGACTACCAGGACCATTATGTGAAACAGGAATACGCGCCCAACCTGCCCCAATATTACGTGCCGACCGATCTGGGTTATGAAACCAAGATCAAGGCTTGGCTTGAGCATTTGAAAGAGCTGGATGAAACTTCCCAGCCAAAGGGCCCGTCATGACCACCCAGGACAAGGCCCTCTTAAGGGAAAAGCTAAAGGACCTTCGTTCCAAGGTGGCCCCTGGCATGGCCGAGGCCGCCTCGCAAAGCGTCTGGAACCTGCTGGCCAAACTGCCCGAATTCCACAAAGCCAAGACGATCGGGGCCTTTGCCTCCACCCCCGGCGAGATCAACACTTACCCCATCCTGGAGGGCATTTTGGCCTCGGACAAAAAGCTCTATCTGCCCCGAGTCACCGCCGACAAATCCCGGTTCGACTATTACCCGGTACAGGATTTCAACCAGCTCAAGACCGGCGCCTTCGGCATCCAGGAACCCTCCGGCAACCGCCCAGCCCCTTGGGAAGAATTGGACCTGATCCTCGTTCCCGGCCTAGCCTTCGACCCCAAGGGCAACCGCCTGGGCTTCGGCAAAGGCTATTACGACCGAGTCCTTCCCTTGCTCAAGAAGTCGGCCTTGACCGTCGGTCTGGGCTATTCCTTCCAGATCGTCCCCTCGGTCCCCTTCACCCCCGAGGATGTGCCGGTGAAGGCCCTTTTAAGTGAGAAGGGTTTTATTAAATGTTCTTAAGCCCTATATCTACCGCAGAGACGCAGAGGTCGCAGAGGTCGCAGAAAACAACTCTTTGGGAAACTAAAGAGAACCTGGATCGTCGAATTCGAGTTGACTAAAAACCTTTGTATTCTCTGCGCTCTCTGCGTCTCTGCGGTGATATTTAGTTAGACGTTCTTGTAGTTTTTGTTTAATCTCATCGGACATTTCGTAGAAAAGAGCCAACCATGAACATCCTTATCATCGGCGACATCATCGGGAAACCCGGCCGGCACGCCGTACACCAATGCATGACGCGGGTCAAGAACGACCATGCCATCGACTTTGTGGTGGCTAACGGAGAGAACCTGGCCAATGGCTCGGGCATCCAACCCGATTCTTTCAAGGGTATCCTCGACGCGGGAGTGGATGTGGTCACCAGCGGCAACCATATCTTCGGGAAAAAAGAAGTGCGGGAGATCCTGGGAAACGACGTCCGGCTCCTGAGACCTCATAACTACCCCGCCGGGAACCCAGGCTCAGGTCTAGGCCTCTACGACGTCAAGGGCACGCCGGTGGCGGTCCTGAACCTCATGGGGCGCACCTTCATCAACATCTCCCTGGATTGCCCCTTCAAGGCCGCTGACAAGGCCCTATCGGAAGTCCAAGGCAAGGCCAAGATCATCATCGTGGACATGCATTGCGAGGCCACCAGCGAGAAGCGGGCCATGGGATGGTATTTGAATGGAAGGGTTTCTTCAGTAACTGGCAGTCACACGCACATCATGACCGCTGACGAGGAGATACTTCCGGGGGGCACGGCTTACCTGACCGATATCGGCATGTCAGGCTCGCCCAATTCCATCATCGGCATGAAACAACCGCAGGTACTTTCTCGGTTCCTCACCGGCGCGCCCGCGCGGTTCGAGGTTTCGGAGGAACTTCCCTATCTTTTCCAGGCCGTCGTCGTCTCAGTGGACAAGGAAACGGGCAAGGCCACCAAGATCGAGCGCATCAGACAGATCGTTAACTAAACGACTTAGTTCCCCGAATCAGCCGTACCAACCGTCCCGACCTTTGACTCACCCGAGTTCGAACCCTGGCTACTCACGGTCCCCACACTCGACTTTGATCTTGAAGCGTCCTGGCTCGAACCCACCGTCCCTACTTTAGAAGAGGTCTTCGGTTCATCCGACGTCACGGTAGCCTTGGGCTCCTCCTGCGTTGTTTCCGCCACAGGCGCCTTCTTGTGTTTCACTTTCCGGGGCTTCACCACCTCGGGCACCGCTTCGGACGATCCGGCCAACTCCGCCTTGAGCTTCTTGAGGCCTTTCTTGGCGTTCTCGGTCTGAGGATCGATCTTCAAGGCGCGCTTGTAATACTCAAGGGCGATCTCTTTGTGGTGGGCTGTCTTCATGTGGTAATGGTAGATCAACCCTAGGTCGGCGTAAGACTCGGCATAGTAATAGCTGGGCACATGCTTTTCCTTGATGGAAGCGGCCTTCTTCAAGTTCTTGATAGCGGTCAAGTATTGGTGTTTCTTCATGGCCGCCGTTCCCTTCTTGTAGGTGGCCTTCATCAAGGAGAGAGCGGCTTTCCTATTCAAGTTCGTAATGGGCGCGGGTTCTTCCAGGGTAATGGTGGCCGGGGTTGTGGTGGGCGTCGGGCTCGGGGTCAGGGTGCCTACGGGGCTCTTCACCGGCGTCACGCTGGGCGAAGGCGAAGCCTTCGGCGTGGGGCTCGGAGCAGGCTTGGCTTTGGTCGTATCTTCGTAATCGAACAAGAAACACAGACCCAAACGGGCATCCACATATTGGAAAGCCCCTGGGTCCTGCACCCAATGGCTTCCCACGGCCAAGTCCAGAGCGGTCGGTCCGACGAAATTGACCCGGCTACCCAAGGCCGTCTTGAACATCAAGTTTCCTCCTCCGTTCAGGGAAAGACCCGCCCCGCACATGATGTAGGGGGCGAAAACGGCCTTACCCGTCTCAAAGGGAAAGAATCGGCCCTCAAAATTGGCGAACTGGGCGTTCACACTGTAGGAACCGTAATAAAACGTCGTTTGCTCGAAACTCAAACCCAGGGAACCATAGGAACTGGCGTTCCACTCCCCCAAGACCTCAAGACCCAGCCCATCCACGATTGGATCAGCAAGGGTGGGAGGCGCCACGGGAGATCCATAGTTGGCAAAAAGGGTCAGGGCGATAGGAACTTTGATCTGCTCGGATGCCAAGGCGGGGACGGCGATACAACAAAGAAGGACAAGGACCAAACTTTGCAACTTGGATGAATGGGCTGAACGGAGATGAAAGCCAGGCCTTTTTCGATCGGCAACCATTCTATTGCTCATGGGTCCGGGTCCTTTGTTCATCTAAATTTTAATTCCAGTACCTACTCTTCTTTTTCTTGAGCACTTCCTTAAGGTGTTTCTTAGCCGTAGGATTCTTCTTTTCGTATCTCAAGGCTGCCTGGTAATAATGAGCGGCCGTCTTGTAATGGACGATGTGGAACTGGTAGATGACCCCCAACATGGCGTTGGCCTCGGCATAGACGTACTTGGGAGTGTACTTATCCTTCTTTTCGGTGGCCTTTTTTAAGAACTTGATGGCTTGGTCATATTCCTTCTTTTTGTAGTACTTGATGCCGGCCTCGTAATAGTCCTTGGCCTTGAGAACACCATGGACCTCCCGGGGAGCGGGAGCCGCTTCTTCTTCGACTTCTTCAGTGACCTTTGTTTTTTCTTGCGGGGCAGGCTCCGCCTTCACGGGAACCGGAGTAGGTGGTTCCATTTGCTTGTCGGAAGCCGAGGCTGCTTTCGTTGGTGTCTGTTGGACAGCTTTTGAGGGGGATTTCGTAACCGGCTTGGCGTCTCCCAGGTCGATCTCCATTTCCTGGGCCAAGGCATGCCCGGCGCCGAAGGCCAGGATTCCGGCCAAAACCAAGGCTTGGATCAAGCGCTTTTTCAAATCAAACCTCCCGATGGGGTATCCGTTACCTCGATGAAAGTTTAACAAGTTTTCGCTATCTCTTCCAAACTTTCTCCAGCCGATTTGACTATTTTTTTCACGTGGTCCTTGCCCAATGCCGCCGAAAAGAACATGGCCTCGAACTGGGAAGGCGGTAAATAGACCCCTCTTTGGGCCATGGACCAAAAGAACTTGGCGAACCGCTTTCGGTCGCTTTCCTTGGCCTGGGCGTAATTCGTGACCGGGCCCTTCCGGAAAAACAAGGTCGCCATG
>CAZLND010000227.1:0-4718 GCA_964560635.1 uncultured bacterium
CCCAAGTCGGTGGGGCCATAGAGTTGGCTTTGGTCGGTTTTTTCGATGGGGCTCCAGTGGACCTCTCGACTGCCCTGGAAGAATTTTTCCTTATGCATGTAGCGGTGGAGATGTTGGGAATATTTTTTCTTCGCGGCGGGATCCACGAAGAAGGGAAAGCCGATATCCAGGTTTCGGGAATGGGAGCTTGGCACCGATCCCTTACCTAAAGCCTTTGAACGTTTTTTTTGAGGCATGCGACTTCCCGCGCTTTTTTTCAAAAATAGACATGAGGTTGCCACGTCGCCAAAGCGCCCCGATTAGGGCTGCTCCTCACAATGACAGCAAACTCATTCGCTATCGCTTTTTTGGATAATATCAATAATAGTCATGAGATATCAATATTAGTCATTGCTTTGCGATGGAGGAGAAAGGGGGAGCAGGAATATCCTCTTGTTCAAAGAAAGTCCCTGAAAGGGCTTTTTTCGGACAAACTATTCAATCGTTTTTAGTTTGGTTAAGAGGACCTCATTGAAATTGACGACTCTTCGCCGTTGCCACGGCATCATAACTATTTTAGCCCTGCTCTCTGGCTTGGCCGTCTCACAGGCTTGGGCCACCCCTCCTTATCAAGTGATCTGTTACGCATTGACCACCACTAAAGCCAGCGCCACCAACATCAACGCCGGCGCGGGCCCCAATATCAATTGGGCAACCGACGTTCCGTGGAACGACATGACCGTGGTCGTCGACACTTTTTTGATCCCCAACAGCAATGATAGTTTCAGTAACGGGGGGGCCAAAGGCGCCGCCTTGATCAACCCGGCCCACGCGAACGGTGTCCGTTGCATCGTGGCTTTCGCGGCCGGGAGCCTTCCCACTCTTTGTCTGCCGGGTAATACCGGGCCCTTTGCCTCGGCTGTGACCGCCATGATGATGCAATACGGATATGACGGGGTTGAGATCGACTGGGAGCAGACGGGCGTCGCGACACAGGCGAATGCCACGGCCGTGATGCAGGCGATGTATAACGACATCAAGGCCCTGCCCAATTCCACCGTGGATGGAAAGCCACGGACGCTTTCCTTTACCACCAATCCTTCCTACTCCCAGGTCTTCAACATGACCACTTTGGGTAGTTGCACCGATTGGTGTTTCTTCATGGGATACGATTGGTACATTTATCCCCCCAATGTGAATGGACCCTTGAATGGCATGAACCCCAGCATCGCGGGAAGCATCGCCAGCATGACGAATGGAAGCCAGTGGAGTTATCCGATCAGCAAGATGATCGTTGGCTGTCCGCTTTACACCAACGACTATCAAGCCGGCACTTTTTATGACACCCTTTCCATCCTTCATCTGGGAACCCCCGGCGCTTATAACGCCTCTTACGCGGAACAGCCCTACACCGCGCCCAACGGTGACACTGTTTACGTCGATACGGCCCAAAGCTTTTGCGACAAGACCAATTGGGCTTTGAACAACGGTCTGAAGGGGATCGGTTTGTGGGATATGGGACAAGGCCTGCCCGCCACGGACAGCGCGATGATCGCGATATGGAATACCATCGGGGGGCAAGCTTCTTGCCTCAACCTCGGTCCTACGTCCACCCCGACCAAGACCCCTACGCCGGTCGTGGCTTCCACTTGGCGCGTGAACGCGGGTGGACCCCAGTTCACCGATAGCCAAAGCCATGTTTGGGCGGCGGATGAGAATTTCACCGGTGGCACGCAAGCTGTCACGACCAGTACGATCACCGGAGCCTTGCCGGCCGCGGGTGACCAAACCCTTTATCAAACCGAACGTTATGGGAATCCTTATTCCTATAGTTTCAATGTTCCGGCGGGTTCCTATCAGATCACCTTGAAGTTCGCGGAGACCTATTGGACGGCGGCGGGGAAGCGCGTCTTCAATGTGTCCGTTAACGGCGCGGCGGTCCTGACCAATTTCGATATCTTCGCCTCCGCCGGCGGGCAGAACAAAGCTATCGACGAAGTGTTCAATAACATCGCCCCATCGGGCGGGGTCATCACCATCACCTTCGGCCCGGCCAGCGTGGATAACGCCAAGGTGGACGCCATTCAGATCATCCCCCAACCCAATACGCCAACCTTTACCCCTACTCGCACCAAGACCAATACGCCTGTGCCCCCCACGGCCACCTTTACCTCGACTTTCACACGTACCAATACCCCCACGAACACGCCGACCAGCACTTATAGCTTCACCAACACACCCACAAAAACGACCACCTTCACTTCCACGGCTACCTTCACGAATAGTTCAACCAACACCTCAATCCCGCCCACGAACACCTTTACCTCAACCAAGACGGCCACTTCGACCTCAACGTCCACTAGTACGGGCACTTCAACTTATAGCCCCACCAGCACCTCCACGGCGACCTCGACTTCCACGTCGTCATTCACGCTTACTTCTACAGCTTCATTTACTTCTACTTCGACTGGGACTTCTACTTCAACGGCGACCCTAACTTCCACGGGTACCTTGTCCAGCACCCCCACGGCCACGTTCTCGAACACTTCAACGTCCACATCGACCAATACGGCGGTCAATACCGCCACGGCCACTTCGACCGCGACCCCGACTTCAACAGCTACGAATAGCTTTACCGCCATAAATACCCTGACATCAACGCCCTCCTATACAAGGACATTCACGGCGATCGTTACTTCCACGGCTACCGCAACGTCATCCTCGACTCCAACCGCTACCAATAGCGGGACGAGCACTTCCACTTCGACTGGGACCGCTACGCCTACGGCCACCTTCACGGCGACGTCCACCAAAACGAACACAGGAACCTTCACGGCTACTTTCACCAGGACCTCTAGCTTCACCCCGACGAGTAGCTTTACTGCCACGCGGACCAACACGCCTGTGCCGCCGACTGCGACCCGCACCTTTACGTCGACCCCTACCAAAACCTCAACTCCTACCCCCACTCCGGGGAGCTCCGCTTGTTCGGGCTTGCCTGCTTGGAACGGAAACTTCGTCCCTTACGCCATCGGGGCAAAGGTGACCTACAACGGGGAACTGTACCAATGCATCCAGGCCCATACGTCCGAAAGTACCTGGGAACCGAACGTGGTGCCGGCCCTGTGGCAGGACCTGGGACCTTGCACGGCGGTCAAGACAGCGGCGGTCTATCCAAACCCCTCGACCAGCTCGGGGACGGTGCAATTGGCGGTGCCCTTGACCACGACTTCCGATGTGACAGTGGGGATCTACACGACCAACTTCCGGAAGGTCACCCAAAAAACTTTTCCGCAGTCCGCCGTCGGGACCGACTTGCCGCTGGAGTTGAAGGGTGAGAGAGGCGAGACCCTGGCGAACGGGCTCTACTACATCCTCGCCCAGGCCCAAGGAAAACGCTGGACCGTGAAACTTTTAGTACTCCATTAAGGTTAAACGGACAATTATTGGAGTATCAATTTTAGTCATTAGATATCAGGATTAGTCATTCCTTTGGAATGGATGACAGGGAAGCGCAGGAATAAGCTTCCCAAGTACCAAGTCCCGTTTTGAGCGCTGAAATGTTCAAAACGTTTTTTAAAAATCGAATACAAGGAAGCCATGTTATGACCAACATGTCCCGCAAGTCCCAAGCCTTAAATCAATTCCTGGTAGCGCTTTTTCTTCTCTCCTCGATCCTCCTTCCTGTATCCAAAGCCTTCGCCGATTACTCTTATGAAGGCGTGCCTTCCGGCTATGGCCTCGCCTGGAGCGACGAGTTCAACGGGGCGGTTGGGACAGGTCCTAATACCGCCGTCTGGTCTTATGCCTCGGGAACAGGCCAGCCCAACCACGAACTGGAAAATTACACCAACAGCCGCAACAACTCGGTCATCCTGGCCGATCCCAAGGCCGTCGACGGTAAGTCCTTGGCCATCATCGCCCTGGACCCGGGCGGCAACAACGGCCAGATGGGCAACTATACCTCGGCCCGCATCGCCACCGCGGACACCAAGACCTTCACCTATGGTTACATGGAAGCACGCGTCCGCATGCCTTACGGCCAGGGCATTTGGCCCGCCTTCTGGATGTTGGGCAATAACATCAACCATGGCACGCCTTGGCCCCAATGCGACGAGATCGACATCCTGGAGAACATCGGTAACGCCGGCGACCAGGGAACCAATCACATGTCCCTGCACGATGGAAATGACACTACTTTCTTTCCGGCACTCCCGGGCGGACAGCTTTATCACAACGCCTACCACACCTTCGCGGCCAAATGGGAAGTCAACCAGATCCAGTTCTTCGTGGACGGCAATCTCATGGTGACGGATACCCCGGCAAGCATGGGTAACAACTGGGCCTTCAACAACAATCCCAACTTCTTCCTCCTCAACGTGGCGGTGGGCGGCGATTGGCCGGGCAGTCCCGACGGCTCCACTTCCTTTCCCCAGACCATGGTGACGGATTACGTGCGCGCTTATCAAACGGGTTTCGCGACACCCGCGCCGGTGGTGCAATCCACTTGGCGGGTGCGTTGCGGCGGCGATTCCTTTACGGACAGTCAGGGCAATGTTTGGGCGTCGGACACCAATTTCACCGGCGGCTGGCCGGCGGCTCCCACGACCAGCGCCATTACGGGCGCCCTTCCTTCCTCGACGGACCAGACCTTGTACCAATGGTAGCGCTATGGCAATACGACGGGCGGGACCACGCTCAATTACGCTTTCAACGTGCCTTCGGGCAATTACCAGGTG
>CAZLND010000228.1:0-4614 GCA_964560635.1 uncultured bacterium
GCCGCTGATCTTCATGCTCATCGGATTGGTCTTTCGCGGCGTCGCCTTCGAATTCCGTTTCAAGGCGCTCGAACACGAACGCCATTTCTGGGACAAGGCATTCATCGGCGGCTCGCTGGTCGCCGCCTTTTTTCAGGGCGTGACGCTGGGCGCCTATATCAGGGGACTGCCCGTGTCCGGCGATGCCTATGCCGGCGGAGCGTTGGACTGGATCGCCCCCTTTCCCTTGTTCACCGCGTGTTGGAAGATCTTGAACTCCGGGCCCTTAACGCGTTTGAGCAATTCCCCGGTTTTGTCCGTGGAACCGTCGTTCACCACGATGATCTCTTTTTTCAAACCCATCAACCGGACTTCCCGCACCTTCTTGAGGAGCTGTAACAGGGTCTTTTCCTCGTTATAGACCGGCACAATGATGGAAAGTGTTGGCTTCTTTTTCAAGTCGATCCCCTTTCACGGCTCAAAAGAACTGCTTCAAGTTTCACTGGATCAAAGGGTCATGGCCCGATATGACCCGCCAGGATCGTTATGGGATTGCTATCCCAATAACCATCCAACGCGCCCAAAAAATTAATGAAGACCGAGACCACAATGGCGGCTGCGGAAAGCCACCGGAGCCCTTTGCCGAATTTTCCGTAATCATCCCAAAAAAGAGCCATTGGCACCATCAAAAACGGGAGGACCGGCACCACATGCCGGGGGCCATAACTCCAACCCCAAGGCCCCGCCCAACAAAAGACCATGAAAAGGAAGTAAAGGATGAAACCCGAACCGATCAAGAGGGCCTCACCTCCCCAGGCTTTATGGAATTTTTTCCAGGCAAAAAAACAATAAACAGCGATCGGGGAGAACATCAGGATGCCATGGTTCCAGGAAAACAGGAGGTAATAGGCTTCATGGAGGGGATTTCCTAAAGTCACGGGTTGGGGCGAGATAAAAGGCGAACCAAAGAAAAGATCATTCATGCATAAAAAAGTCAGGGCCGACAAAAAGGGCCCAATACCCAAAAGCAGGACTTCTTTCCACTTTCGTTCCCGCAGTAGATATAGGGCCGGGGGCAGGACTAGGATCAAAAAGTTGGGTTTAAGAAGCCCTCCCAAACCCAAAAGAATCCCGGTCCAGAATCCCGACTTCCGTTCGATGAAGCAAAGATAGGACGCCACGGCAAAGAATAATAGATAGGGTTCCATAAAGAGGGTCCGGGCATTCATCCAAATGGGGCTGGCGAGAAAGGTCAACAAAAGGGCCGTATTGGCCGCTGGCAAACTGGGGTTGAATCGGCGGACCAGCCGGTGGAACAAATAGGCCGCCCCCGCAACCGCTGCGAAGGAACAAAAAAGGGCCAGGGGTTCGATGAAACGGCCTCCCCGGAAAAACCAAAGGATGGGGGCCAACAAGAAGGCGATACCCACCGGATGAGCGGGATATTCGGGGATATTGGAAAAATCCTCTTGGATATTCTTTTTCATCAACGGCACGGGATGCTGTTCCGCGTCCAGGATCCATTTTTCAGGCCCCTCGTAAACATCAGGCCCACCTATTTTACCGCCCTTGAACCAGATATGACGATCCAGGGGTTTGGAAGCGAATTTATATCCCGCCTGATCGTAACCCTTTAACGCCGAATCGTAATTGTTCCGGAGATCGAAGTCTCCATCGTTCAAGAAACTGTTGATGATCAATAAATAGTGGGGCTCATCACCGCCCTTGACCCAGGGCAACAGACCGTAATGGTAGCCATGAAAAAAAAGCGGGAAGAACAACATGGCCAAAAGGAAGGTGAAGGTCGCTTTCTGGGAACGAATGAGTTTTTGAATGAGGCTCGGCATGGATGTTGACCTTCCAGGAACTTAGATTTTTTCCAGACCTTCAAGGCCCAATAGAGACCGTCGACAATTCCCCACCAAATAAAAGGACCCCATGACCAACAAGGAGGTCGAAGCAGGAGCCCGACTCGTCCGCCGACGGGCCAACTCCAAGGCTTTTTTCCAATCCTTGATGAGGAGCGATTTTACACCCTCTTTTTCCCAAACCTTGAATATTTTAGCGCCACTTTCAGCCCTTTCGCTTTCCGGCTCCGTCACGATGGCAAGATCAGCACAGGGTTTCATTCTCTTGATGCACTCCGAATAGTTTTTATCCTTCAAGAACCCATTTAGGATGATCCATTTTTGGTTGGGGAATCGACTCCGGAGGGATTCTCGCAAACTTTGGGTCGCCGCCGGATTATGGGCCCCATCCAGAACAATGAGCGGTTTACGGCTCACGACCTCCAGCCGACCGGGCCAACGCATGGCCGCGAAGGACTTTTGGATCAGGCCCTCCTCGAACCGAACCCCCTGAAGCCCCAGTAGTTGGATGCCCGCGACGGCCAAGGAAGCGTTGGTGCTTTGATAATCCGTCGAGTCGGGCAACGCGAACCTCTTCCGGAAATCCCGCCCACCCACCCAAAGCTTCACGCCTTTTTTGCGGGCTTCTTTTTCGATGACTTTCAGGGCTTCCGGATGGGTTTGGACCGTGGCGGCGACGCATCCCCTTTTTAAGATGCCAGCCTTTTCCTTGGCGATGCTCCCCAAAGTTTTCCCCAGGATATTTTGATGTTCCAAACCAATGGGAGTGATGAGGGAGACCGCGGGAGCCGCGATGACATTAGTGGCGTCCAAACGCCCACCCAGGCCCACCTCGAGCACGACCCAATCCACCTTTTGTTCTTGGAACCAGGAAAAAGCGATGGCCGTGAGCGCCTCGAAATGCGTGGGCAAATGTCCCAGTTTTTTCCGGACCTTCAAACAGGCTTGGAGTATTTTTCGGGTATGTCGGATGAGATCCCTTTGGGGGATCCAAGCACCATTGATGCGGAACCGCTCCCGGATGTCGCACAAGTGAGGAGAGGTATAGAGGCCCGTTTTGTAACCACAGTGTTTGAGATAGGACGCCATATAGGCGCAGGTGGAACCCTTGCCATTGGAACCGGCGACGTGAATGACCTTCAGGGAAGATTCGGGATGCTCCAGCTCGGCCAGGAGCGTTCGGATGGTCTCAAGGCCGAATCGCCAGCCGAGTCGCTCGAGCGACTCCAGTCTGAGCTTCGGACTCACGGACGGAAGAACTTCAGGTACTTTCCAAGGGTTTCCCGCATGGCGCTTCGCGGGACGATGGCGTCCACGAAACCATGGTCCACCAGGAACTCGGAACGCTGGAAGCCCTTGGGGAGCTTTTGGCGGATGGTCTGCTCAATGACCCGGGGACCGGCAAAACCGATCATGGCGCCGGGCTCGGCCAAATTGACGTCGCCCAACATGCCGAAAGAAGCCGCCACCCCGCCCGCGGTGGGGTCGGTCAGGACCGAGATATAAGGAAGCCCGGCCTCGCCCAACCGGGCCAAAGCCGCGGAGATCTTGGCCATTTGCATCAGGGAAAAGATACCTTCCTGCATACGGGCGCCCCCGCCGGAAGCGGAAACGATGATCATTCCTAGTTTCTTTTCCATTGCCCGTTCGATAGCGCGTGTGATCTTTTCTCCCACCACGCTTCCCATACTACCGCCGATGAATTGGAAGTCCGTGATGGCGATGGAAGCGGGCTGGCCTTGGATCTTACCCAGGCCCGTGATGACGGCCTCGGGCATCTTGGTGCGTTCTTGGCCCTTCCTGACCTTCTCTTCGTATTCAGGGAAATCGAGGGGGTTCAAAGGAACGAGTTTCTCGTCGAATTCCTCGAAGGTGCCCGAATCCACGGTCAAATAAAGCCGTTCCAGGGAAGAAAGCTGGTTGTGGTAGCCGCACTTGGGGCAAACCTTGAGGTTCTTATCCAAGTCCTTGTTGTAAAGGATGGCCGAGCAGTTCTTGCATTTGGCGTAAAGCCCCTCGGGAACCCGGACCTGTTTCTTCCCAGTGAATTTCGAGATCTCTTTTTTAGGTTTTTTGTACCAGACCACAGAAACTCCTAAATGGAAAATTTAAAATGGACAATGAAGAACGGTCATCATCTCATTCATTTTTCATTCTACATTTTCAACTGTTCGTTCAACGAAGCGCCTTGACGACCTTCCGGCAAAAACTTTCCACAACCTTCCCGACCCGCGACGCGGGTGTTTTCGAGATGAGTTGCACCAGGGCGCTGGCGATGATGACCCCATCCGCCTTCTGGCCCACCTGCGCGGCTTGGGCGGGAGTGGAGATGCCAAAACCCACCACAAGGGGTGTTTTCAATTGCCGTTTCAAGGCGTCCAGCGCCGGAAGCAGGCCTTTCGACAAAGCCTTGCGGGCCCCTGTGACCCCGGTTAGGGAGACATAATACAAAAAGGGTGCCCCCTGGGCATCGGCCTTTTTGATCCGGTCCTTGCTGGAAGTGGGGGCGACAAAAGGTACTAAACCCAAGCCCTTTTGGGCCATTTCCTTGCGGGGTCCGGCGAATTGTTCCAAAGGCAGGTCCGGCACGATGGCCCCATCCCCTCCAGCCTCGGAGAGCGCCTTGGCAAAACCTTTCCAAGTCATTTGCTCCACAGCGTTCAAATAAGTCATGATCAACAAAGGCTGGTCAAACCCTTTTTTTCGCAGATCCCGGATCAAGCGGAAGACATCTTTCACATGGGTATGGTGTGTCAAAGCGTGGAAG
>CAZLND010000229.1:0-4611 GCA_964560635.1 uncultured bacterium
TAGAGGGGAGAGTGACCACAGTGGTCGAAGTCCGATTGGAAGAAAACGAACCCATTGAGAACGCCCTTAAGCGTTTCAAGAAAGTCGTTCAGAATTCTGGCTTGATCTCGGAGATGAAGAAACGCGAGTTCTACGAGAAGCCCAGTGAACGACGCAAGAAGCGTGAGGCAGCCGCCCGTAAAAAGGCGCGCCGCCGTCAGATGAAGTTCAGCCGCGACTGATCCTAGGTTTTTGACGAGCCCGTTCCTATCATGGGAACGGGCTCTTTTTATCTCAGCCCTTTCACATCCGCCCTTTTTGGAGGAACCATGAGCGCATCCCCCCTGTTCGACAAGATCAACGCCGACACGATCACGGCCATGAAGGCCAAGGATGAGGCGGCCACTTCGGCCCTTCGCATGCTCAAATCCGCCATCAAGTACAAGGAAGTGGACCTCAAGCGCGAGGTCAAGGACGAGGATGTCATCGAGGTCCTTTCCAAGCAAGCCAAGCAGCGCAAAGAGTCCATCGAGGGTTTTGAGAA
Organism: uncultured bacterium; assembly: GCA_964560635.1. GTDB lineage: Bacteria > Oederibacteriota > Muellerivitia > Muellerivitales > Muellerivitaceae > CAZLND01. The sequence goes on from CAZLND010000229.1 coordinate 524, forward strand.
GGGTAATCGCCCGGAAATGGCCGCCAAAGAAAAGGCTGAATTGGCCTTGATCGAGAAGTACCTGCCCGCGGGTCTTTCGGACGAGGAACTGACCAAGCTCATCGAGGAAGCCATCAAGTCCAGCGGGGCCGCCGGTCCTAAGGACATGGGCAAGGTGATGGGGGTCCTCAACCCGAAGATCAAGGGCCGGGCCGATATGGGCAAGGTTTCTGGACTCGTTAAAAGCAAATTAGGTTAACAAAAACTTCCGACACGAAGCCGCGAAGACTCAAAGAAAAACAGCGGCCAGGTTGAGGAAAAGACAAAACTTTGTGGCTTAGTGGCTTTGTGTTGGTAGTTGGTTTTGCCGGATAAGACTGGGTTGGTTCTGAATAAGACCGTCCCTTAGGAAGAGAAGATGATCCTTCCAATTTCATTTTACTCCCGTCCCACCGTTCAAGTGGCCAAAGACCTATTGGGCCAGATCCTCGTTCATGAAACCCCGCAAGGTATTACCGCCGGGAAGATCGTGGAAGTCGAAGCCTATCTCCCTAAAAATGACCCAGCCTGTCATGCCGCCCGCGGGAAGACTCCCCGTAACGAAGTCATGTTCGGCCGCGCCGGATACGCTTACGTTTATTTTTGCTACGGCAATCATTTCATGTTCAATGTGGTGACCGAAAGAGAAGGAGTGCCTGGGGCGGTACTGCTCCGGGCATTGGAGCCGGTCACGGGTGGGGACCTGATGGTCGAGAGGCGTGGGGATTTTGATGCGGGCGATAAAGCGCTCACCAATGGTCCCGGTAAGTTGGTCCAGGCCCTCGGTATCAGTCGTTCCCATAATGAAGGTCGGCTCTGGCGAAAACCCCTTTACTTGAAAGCGGCTGTTCGTGAAGAATCCATCGGTGTGACCACCCGCATCGGGATCACCGAAGGATCCGAGCTGCCCCTGCGGTTTTATTTGAAGGGGAATCCCTATCTCTCGGTAAAGGCTGGCGCTGATAGGCCTTCGCCAGGAAAAAAGAAAAAGCTACAGATAATATCGAAAACCAAACGACAACACGAAGCCACGAAGTCTCTAAGTAAGGCTTTGTCGTGGGTGGGGTTGACCAAGAATTAAAACTTTGTGGCTTTGTGACTTCGTGTTGGACTTTGGTTTAAGGAAAGAAAATGAAAAACGAGATCATCCAAAATTTCTTGAAAGCGGTCGAATTCCCCAAGTTGATGACCAAATTAGCGAGCCATTGCCAGACTCCCGCGGGCCGGGATTTCCTGATGGTCTTCGAGCCTGTCCACGATATCGCCCTTATTGAAGATCGGATGACCAAGACCCAAGAGTTGGAAAAGCATTTGGTCCAGAACCCGGACCTGACCATTCCGGACAGCCAGTTCTTCATCGAATCCTTTGAAAAAGCCCGTTCCAAGGGTCAGGTGCTCTCGGGCGCGGAACTGGCGTCATTGATCAAGTTCCTCCACGAAGTCGTGCGCTTGCGGCAATATCTGACCCCGGACAAGGAAGTCCCAAAAGTCTTCCAGGAATGGCTGGGGCGTCTCCATGCCCTTCCGGCCCTCCAGGAAAGTTTGAAGGCCAAGGTTTCGGACAAGGGTGAAGTTTTGGATGAGGCCTCCCCTGAGCTTAAAAACGCCCGGGACCAGATCAGGTCCCTGAAGGCCGAGGTGCAGGGCTTTTATCAATCCTTTTTACAAAGAAGCGAGAGCTCCGAAGCCCTCCAGGAAAAGATCGTCACCGAAAGGGAAGGCCGTATGGTGGTGCCCGTCAAAAGGGACCACCAAAGCCAAGTCCCTGGGTTCGTTCACGGAATGTCGTCTTCCGGGGCCACCCTTTTTGTGGAGCCCCGAGAAGTGGTGGAGAACAACAACCGGGTCAAGGAAGCCCTTTTAAAAGAGGACGAGGAAGTCCGGAAGGTCTTGCGGGAGGCCACCCAATCGGTCCTGGCCTGCGCCAATGAGATGGAAGAGACCCTGGTGACCTGCGCGGAAGTGGACGCCCACGGTGTATTGGCGGTGTTCGCTTCCCGTTACGACGGCCAATTCCTGCGGCCCCAAGAGGGCCTGCCTTTATCGCTCAAGAGCGCGCGGCACCCTTTGCTGGCTTTGGAGAGCCGGGAGCAATTCCGAGACAGGGTCATTCCCTTGGAGGTGGATTTCAAGGAAGGGGTGAAGGTCATCCTGGTCTCGGGGCCCAACGCGGGCGGGAAGACCGTGGCCCTGAAAACCATGGGACTGGCTTGTGTCATGGCCCACGCGGGTCTGCCGCTTTTGGCCCGGCCGGAAAGTACCATCCCCTTGCTGAAACATTTCGACAGCGACCTGGAAGATGAGCAAAGCCTCAGCGACCACTTGAGCACCTACGCCGCGAAGTTGAAAGCCTTGAAACGTATGATCGACAACTGCCAAGAGGGAAGTCTTTATCTATTGGATGAGTTGGGCGCGGGCACGGACCCCCGTGAGGGCGGCGCTTTGGGCTTGGCCTGTCTGGAAAGCTTCCGTGAAAAAGGCGCTTTCGTCTTGGCCAACACCCATCAGCCGCTTTTGAAGCTTTTGACCCAGGAAGAAAAGGGAATGGCTAACGCCGCCATGTTGTTCGACGAAAAGACCGGTAAACCGACCTTTCGACTGGTCGAAGGCATCCCCGGACAGTCCTACGCCCTGACCTTAGCCCGGCAAATGGGTTTCGATGAGGCGGTCCTGGAAAAGGCCAAGACCCATCTGCCGCAAGGCGAGGCGGATCTTTCCGATATGCTCGCCAAACTGGGGCACGAAAAACAATCCGCCCTGAAGGCCCGAGAAGAAGCGGAAAGGGCGCGGGACAACGTCAAGAAACTCGAGCAGGAACTTCTCATCGCCCGCCGGCAGATGAAGGATGAGGCTCGCCTTATCAAAAAGCAGGCCCAAGTGGAAGCCGAGGGTCTTCTTAAAAATACCCGCCGGAAGATGGAGCATTTGATCCAGGGTGTCGAGAAACCAAAGGACGGCGGAGTGAACCGAGACCGGGTGAAAACCGCCCGGCAAGAAGTGAACCAAAAAATAAAGAACATCGCTCCCCGGCCGACGCGGCAGATCCTCGAGATACAGGACCTTCAAGAAGGGGATAAGGTCTTCTTCAAACCGGGTCAATGCGATGTCCTGGTCCTGTCACGGGACGAGGATAAGTTGGATGCGGTCATCCAAATGGAAAATGGGATGAAATTGACCTGTAAGTGGTCCGACTTGGGACGGGTTTCCAAGACGCCTAAACCCGTTTCTTCCACCCCCTCCACTCCCTCGGGAGTCTTGAGCCAAAAGGCCATGGAAGAGAAGGGGAAACTAGAGATCGATCTGCGGGGTCGATTGGTGGACCAAGCCCTACCCTTGTTGGACAAATTCCTGGATGACGCCCTCCTGGTCAACCTGCCTTTTGTTCGTATCATTCACGGAAAAGGCACCGGTGCCCTTAAAGAAGCCATCCATAAGCATCTTCCGGCGAATCATCCGGGGGTGGAATTCACCATGGCCGAACCGGCCCAAGGTGGCGCCGGTGTGACAGTGGTCAAGTTCAAGAAGTAAACCAACATCTAACACAAAGCCACTAAGCCACAAAGGAAAGCAATGAAGGAAATCTACGAAAAAGTCCCAAGTGATGTTGAAAAAACGGCCGAACAAATAGTGGATGCTGCTTTTAAATTACATTCAACGTTAGGGCCGGGACTCCTTGAATCCATATATGAATCATTTTTGTGTCACGAATTGAAATTGAGGGGCTTAAAAGTAGAGAAACAAGTGGTTTTGCCTTTGACATATGAAGGGATGACCATTGATGGTGGTTTGAGATTGGATCTTTTGGTGGAAAACCAAGTGGTTGTGGAACTAAAAGCCGTCGAAACGTTGCTAAAAGTACATAAGGCCCAACTTAAGACTTATTTGAAGTTGTCAGGCCATAGCTTGGGTTTGTTGATCAATTTTAATGTTCCTCTGATCAAAGATGGTATTGAAAGGGTCGTTCTTACCAAGAAGATCGAATCTTCGTTTTCTTAGAGGCTTCGTGGCTTCGTGTTGGATTTTGGTGTTAGGGGTTTTATGAAGTATTCGGATGAGATCATTCAACGGGT
>CAZLND010000230.1:0-4610 GCA_964560635.1 uncultured bacterium
CGCAGCATCATCCTTATTGGGGTCGAGGCCCAAAAACAGGTCCTAGCTACAGACGTTCAGGACGATATGACCGTCGGTAATTTTTTGGAACTGGACCGGGGAGGTTTCCAAGTCGTCATCGGGGAATCTTTGGCCCAAAAACTAGGCATCCATGTCAATGACACCCTGAACATCGTCGAGATCGGTGGCGCCATGGTCCCAGCCAAGGTGGTGGGGTTCTTCAGCACGGGGATGACCCAGGTGGACGACGTCACCGCTTACGCTCCCATCCATTATGTTCAGCAGGCGAACCAGACCCCGGGCCAGGTGGCCCAGATCATCGTGAAGCTCAAGGACATCACCTTGGCCCGGAAAGTGGCGGACCAATGGGCCTCTATCAGCCGGGAGAAAGTGCAGAGCTGGGATGAGGCGAACGCCAATTTTTTCCAGGTCTTCAAGATGCAGGACATGATCCGCTACATCCTGAGTTTCGTGGTACTGGTCATTGCCGGGTTCGTCATTTACATCGTGTTGAACATGGTGGTCATGCAAAAGAGGGGGGAGATCGCCATTTTGCGCTCCATGGGATATGAGGCCGGGGATATCATCCAGCTCTTCCTGTCCCAGGGGCTCATCCTCGGGTTCATTGGGGGGATCATTGGAATGGGCTTAGGGACCCTGGTCTGCCTTTATGTCCAGACCATCACCTTCGGTTCGGGCATGGGGGTCACCAAGATCAACCACATGTTGATCGCTTGGCACGGCTATTTTTACGTCATTGCCTTTTGCATGGCCTTTTTTTCCGGCATGTTGGCTGGTTTTTTCCCGTCCTGGAAAGCCAGCCGCATGAACCCCATCGACATCCTTCGGGCCGAGGGGGGCTGACATGGGCTTGAAAGCCAAAAATATCGTCAAATCCTTCGGGAAACCTCCCACGGTGGTTTTGAAGACCCTCTCTTTCGAGATCAAGGACGGCGAATTCGTTGCCATTACCGGCCGTTCCGGATCGGGCAAGAGCACGCTCCTCTATACCCTTAGCACCTTGGATCCCCTGACCTCAGGGACCATCCTGTTGGACGGGAACGACATCACTTCCATGTCGCCCAAAGCCGTACATCAATTCCGGAACCAAAACATGGGGTTCGTCTTCCAATTCCACTATCTTCTGCCCGAATTGACCTGTGAGGAGAATGTATTGTTCCCCGCCCGCAAGACGAACCAACATGAGAAATTACGCCAATACGCCGTGAAACTCATGGAGGATTTCGAGATCGGACACGTTCGGAAGAAACTCTCCGGGCAGATCTCCGGCGGGGAACGCCAGCGGGTGGCCATTGCCCGGGCCCTGGTGATGAAACCCAAATACCTCTTCGCGGACGAACCCACGGGCAACCTGGATTCCATCAGCGGAGAAAAGGTCATTTCCCTTTTCGAACGGATCAATAAAGAACGAAAGACCACGATCCTGATGGTGACCCACGAGCCCGATTATGCCGCCCGGGCCAAGCGCCGCATCGGTCTCAAGGATGGCCAGATCGAATTCGACCGTAAGAACCGTTAAAACACCTTTCTTTCCGGGCAATTCCCGTCATTCCACACCCTATGACTTTGCTCAGTGACTTGCGTCATAAGAATCTCCCTTGAATAGGTTCAAAATATGGATTGAAGAGGAAGTGCAAATCGTTTTTGGTGGAGGGTCGGGAGGATGTCATGCGCAAGTCCTATTTCTTCGCTCTCCTGGGTTTTTCCCTGGCCTTGGGCGCCCCCTTAGGCAGCCTGATCTTTCGTGTCCTCGCTTCCCCATTACCAGCCCGGGTTTTTCTCCTTCAGGAATGGTCCGATCACCATTTTTTCTACCTTTACATGCTGGTCTCCACTTGTCTTGTTTTTTCCCTTTTTGGTTTTCTTTTGGGGCGAAAAGCCGACCTCCTTCTGACCGAGAACCTGGAACTTTCGGACGAGGTCCTGACCGACCCCTTGACGGGCCTAGGCAATCACCGATTCCTTCATGACACTTTCCAGATCGAGTTCCGCCAGCACAAGAAAACCCGCCTTCCCATCTCCTGCCTCATGCTGGACCTGGACCACTTCAAGCACATCAATGACACCTATGGGCATCCCTTCGGCGATTATGTCTTGAAGCATTTCGCCTCGATATTGAAGAAAAATATCCGGTCGGGGGACACCGCCGCCCGCTACGGCGGCGAGGAATTCCTTTGCATCCTGCCCAATTGCAGCAAAGAGGAAGTTCGGACCGTGGCCGAACGTATCCGCAAAGCCACTGAAAACCACATTTTCCCCCACAAGGGCGATGCCGTGAAATTGACGGTCAGTCTGGGTGCGGTGACCAGTTATGAAAGTTCGGGATTGAATTACCGGCAACTTATCGCCCTGTCCGACCGAGCCCTTTACGACGCTAAACACAAGGGCCGCAATCAAGTGGTCCAAACGGCTTTGACAATGCGGGAAAAATTCCAACGAAAGGGTCCCTGACCGGACCAAAGATCGGGACTTATCCTTTACCCTCTTGCCTCATTTCATCTGTGACACAGGTCATAAATCCAATTTCAGCAGGGTCCTAATATGAGCTGGTGCTCTTTCCGTTAGGGAAGGTCATTCCGGTTCAAATCGTTTCAAAGGTCAAAACAATGGAAATTTCACCGGATACATCGATCGACAAGATCGCCTCTGAAATGGAGGCGTCCATTCCTTATTTTTACGAGAAACTAAAGATCGATTTCACTTGTGATGTGAACCTGAGCCTGAATGAAGCTTGCGAGTTCGTGGGTATCCCTTTGAAGGAGTCGATCAAGACCCTCCAAGCCATTGAAAAAAGATCCCTTTCAAACCCGGCAGCAGCCCGCCATTGGGATCAGAAGTCGATGGCCGAGATCATCGACCACATCCTCACCGATCACCATCGTTATAACCGGGAAAAAATTGGGGAGTTGACCGCCCTTTTGGAAAAACTGCCGCACGTCTATGGGTTCGACCATCCCCAGCTCATGTTCTTGAAAAACCTTTTCGGGGAAATGGGGGACGAACTCAAGGTCCATATGTCCAAGGAGGAGGAGGTCATTTTCCCTTATTTGATCAAGCGGGAAAGAGCGGAAGTCGAGCACACCACGATCCCCAATCCCTTCACGGATCACCCTCTTTTCCGGCAACCCATTCGCATATTGGAATGGGAACACCAGATGACCGGGCAGGAGTGGAAGCAGGTTCATTTATTGACGAATGGATACACCCTTCCGTCGAATACCGGTTCGAATTACCGGGCTCTTTATGAGGGGTTGAAATCGCTGGAGGATGACCTTCATCAGCATGTTCACTTGGAGAACAACGTTCTTTTCAAGCGGGCCTTGGAGAAGGGGTGGCTGGAATAGGAACTAGCTTAGTGGGGGTTTCCCCCAAAGGGGACGGACACGTGGCCGATATCGGGCATCATCGCGATGACCAAGATGGCGAACAAGATGAGCGGAAGGGCGAAGCTCCATATCACCAGCCGGCCCTCGAACCGGAGTCCCATATATTGGGCCACCACCAGGGCCGACATCACGAGAGCCACCCCTATGACCACCAAGTTGTTCATTAAAGCACTTAAGTGAAGAAGACTAACCCCCACCGAGATCAAGACCAACATCACCAAAAAGGCGAAAACGAAATTGTGATTGACGGGTCTGCTTTGGGTGGCCATGGGGGCTCCTTCGGTTTCAAGATGAACCAGGGTCCACCCCTGGTTGGATTGTGCTCATCTTAAAAGAAGGGTAGATGGACCAATATGATCCATCTCATAGAAAGGAAAAGATCGGATCGGGTTTGAATTTTAAGCGGAAGGAGTTTCGATCGTCGCTGATTCCTCAGCCTTGGCCGTGCGCCGGATCCAAAGGAAGAGGCTTATGGCCAACACGAAAGGAACGGGCAAAAGAGTGAAAACGGCGATCAACATGCCCGTTTTATGGGGAGAGGCGTTCACGCACAAGGGACAGGCCCAAAGACAGCTGACAGCCGACAGCTGATAGCTGACAGCAACGGCCAATATTGGTAAAAGCTTTTTCATCATCATATTCTTCATAGATACACCAACGCGAAAAGGATGGGCCAAAGGCCTACGACGAAGAACCAGTACAACTCGCATATTTCAACGCCCAAACTTTTCTGGGAGCTATAGCTGCCTTTCCAGGCTTTGAAGAGGACCCAAAGAAGGGCCGTCAATCCACCGGTCGCGTGCACCGCGTGGACTCCCACCAAACAATAGAAAAACCCGCCGAAAATACTGCTATGAAGGGTCAAGCCGAAATGCAGGAGACGGACCCACTCGAATCCTTGCACTCCCAAAAAAGTCAAACCCAGGACAGCCGTTAAGGTCAGGAGATTCTTGAACAAGGGATATTTGGAGGCTTTCAGCGCGCCGAAGGCGAAGAAAAAGGTGAGGCCGCTGATAAGAAGGATGCCGGTGTTGACCGCCGTGACTTCAATGGGCAAACGGGGTTGGTCTGGCGGAGGCCATTGGATGGGACTGAAGCGGAATACGACGAAGGAACTGATCAGCCCGGAAAAGAACATGATCTCGGCGATAATGAAAAGCAGGATCCCCAGCTTGGCTGGTTCCATACGTCCCGGGGGAAGGG
>CAZLND010000231.1:0-4584 GCA_964560635.1 uncultured bacterium
CAGCCACGCCCACCAAGTGGGTCAGGTACTCTTCCCCCGAAAGTCGTTGCTGGCCCGTATGGGCCTTCTTGGCAAAATCGTAGGCCTTTTGGATGAGATTCTCGTTGGACGTGGCTTCGGACGCCGGCAAGCCGCTGGCGGAATGGACCTTATCAAGAAGTGCTTGGATACCCATGGATTGTCCCCTATGGCCCGTTAGGACGTTGCGCTCAAGTGCCTTGACGGACCTTCAGCCCCACCCCCAGTCGGAAACAGGACCAACCTTAATTTAACATCGGCGAGGGCAACGGGCAATGACTCAACGGCGGGTCTGTTGCAGGGCCGATATTTTCTGTTGAATTTCCGAAGCTTTTTGAGCTTGGCCCCAGATCCCTTCCGCCTGCTCCAATCGTGACAAATATTGGACGGCGTCCCCGGAGCGACCCTGCAGATAACTGGCCATCGCCAAATTGGTCAGTGCCTTCTCATGGCAAGGCGAAAGCTGGAGGGCCTTTGTGCCTTCCCTCTCGGCCTCGACCCATTTTTTTTGTTTACCATAAAGCATACAAAGGACCGCGTGGGCGTCCGCGTCCTCCGGATAGGCCGCCGTCAATTCTTCCAAAGCTTGAGCGGCTTCCGAAGTCCTGCCGAGGGCGTCCAAAGCCTCCGCTCTTTCCCCCAAGACCCTTGGGTCCAGGTAATGAAAGGGATGGACGACAGGCTCGAAATCCAGGGATCTCAAAGCCTCTTCATATTGTTGGACGCCGATCTGGTCAATAGCCTGATGGAGCCGCTTATTTTGAGCGAAAACCTCCATTCCGAAAGCGCAGATCAAGACCATGCCCAAACCTAAAAGGACCCTCAAATTGGAGGGGACTTTGAAGGCTTCCCTTTTTAGCTCGGCCCGCCGATCATCCCAGCTGGGATTGAAAAGAAGGGCAAGGAGGCATGCGGTGGGGACCACCGATAAAGGAAAATTGAAAAGGGATTGGATACCGATCCCTACCATGATCACAATTTCGGTCGCATTCGCCGAAATACCCTCATGGCTGTCATTGGCCAAAGCCGTTTCGGCTTTGACACTCGGCTGGCCAACTGGTGGTTGGCCGCCAGCGCGAAACATGTCCGCCGAATAGGCGGACGTTAATGACGTGGCAACCTCAGTTTGAATACGCCTCTTCAATAAAAGGACCACCACCAAACCTCCCAACAAGAACCCCAGCAAACCCCTCTCCGCCAATATTTCTAAATACTCGTTGTGGGCGTGAAAAGCCGTCCAGTAAGGGTGGAAAGGGGCCTGTTGACTGAGGTCACCCTGGACCCGATGGAAATGAGCGGCATAGCCGCCCGGCCCTTGGCCCAATATCTTTTTCTGGTCCCAAAGTCTCAAAGCCGCGTCCCACATGAAATAGCGGCCTTGAGCATCCTGCCCGTGAAAATGAAGGATCGAGAGGGCCCTTTCTTGAAGGGAGGGGATCGCCAAAAGCGCCAAGAGAAAGACGATGATGGCGCCCATCGACCCTTTCCACACAATGCCCCTTCGGCGGTTCAAATAAACTAGGAGGCCCATTTCACCCAAGGCTCCCAGCCAAGCCCCGCGGGTTTGACTGGCCAAGAGGCCCAGGAACAGGAGCACCAATGCCCCGGCCCAGAAAAACCTTTCCCTTTTTTTCGGGGAGGACAGGACCAGGTAAAGGGCGAGCGGGAGCAAGACCAGCAAATGCCCCGCCCAAAAGATCGGGTTCCCGAAAGTCGAAAAACTGCGGCCCCCGAAGTGGGTGCTCCAACCCGCCAGGTCCAGTCCGAGGACCTGGGCCAAGGAATAAAGCGCGCCCAGAACCCCCGCTAACACAGCGAAGGCCATGAGTTTTCTTTTGGGAACTCTTGAACCTAGGGGGACCAGGAAAAGGAACGCGGTTAGGAGCCAAAGGTAATTCTGGGTGGAAAAATAAAAGGAGGATCCGAGGACCAGGCGCAGAAAGGAGAGGGCCCCCGCCGCCAAGAAAAGCCAATAAAAGAATTGGATCGGGTCCCTCATTCCCCTTTCGTTACCCTTACTCGAGAAAAGAGCGAGGAAAACGGCCGCCACCAAGGCTACCAGTGTTTGAGGAAGCTCAAAACTGTCCTCTAACCTGGTGCAAAAAACGAGGGGCACGATGAAAACGATCAAGAGAAGGGACAACTGAACGACCTTACCTTGAAGTTTCAAAAAAGGTTCCATGGTTTCCTTGCGATGACTTCTTGCCCTGCCAATGGAGGCTTAGGCCCCGGCTTTGACGGACTTTTCGAAATCCAATTTCTGTTTTTTCCAGAACCGGGAGAAGGGATAGAGTTTCAGTACTTCGTCCAGGTCCTTGCGGGTCTCCTCGACCTTCCGTTCTTGCGCGTCCCGGACATATTGGGTCCCCTGCTTCGAGAAGAATAATAGAAGGTCGGGCCGGTCATTATCGGACCATTCCTTGAAGACGGGCAGGATACGGTGGACTTCCTGCAGGTTCCGGTCATAGACCACTTCCGTTCCCCTTTGCATGAACTCGTCCAGGCGAGCCCACTCCTGGGGGTCGAGGTGGTAATGGTCATATTCGGCCGAGACCCGAATGCCTTCCAAACCATTGATCACCAGATAATCCACTCCCATTTCCTTGAGGCTCCTTCCAATGGCCTCGGCATCCTGGGTTTGCTTGGTGATCTCGGGCAAGGTTTGCGTGTCAAAGACCGTATCGGTCAGGAAGGACCTGTCGTAATAAAGCCCTCGACCATCCCCGACCACCAAAAGCCGGGCGTCCCGGGGCAGGTTCTCCCCGATCCACTGAGCCATGGGGTAATAGGGCGTGATCTTTCCACGGCCTCCTGAAAGATATTGGGCTCTTGTTTGTTTCCCGGTCCAAATCCCCCCGAAGGAATAATAAAAGCCGCCGATGGCCGCCAAATTGACGAAACATAATAAGGCGCAAAGGCCGCCCGTCCAGGCGACAACTTTCCCCCAAACCGGTCGGTCTCCACCCGTGACCAAAGCGCCCAACAGGATATAAAAAAAGACGAAGTCCGATACAACGAACCGCAGGATATGCGTGACCGAAAGTCCCAGGACCAAGAGAATAGGGGTCAACCAACCCAACATCCGGAGGGTTGTCTGGCGGATACGGAACAGGAAACAAAAGGGGATGAAGGCCAGCGCGAAAGGACCGCAAAAATTATAAGTGTTCGGCTCGGACATGGTGAGATCCCATGGAAGCATGAGCCATTGCCACCAATGGTCAGCCGCGCGGGCATGCTGCTCCAATAAAAGCTGGTCGTAACCGGCTTGGTCCAATTGTCTCCAAGGGAAGAATGACCTGAAGTAAGGAAAGAATGGATTGTCCGTATAGGTCAGGTTCTTGAGGATCCAGGGGCTCCAAAAAACAAACCCGCTCGATACGAGGACCATCCAGTAACCCCAATATTTTCGTTTGAAGATCCAGGGATGGAGAATGACGAGGATCACCAAGGCGCTTCCCGCCACGAGGCTGGCGGTGTATTTGGTGGAGAAAGCGAATCCAGCGAAAAGACCGGCGGCCAAAGCCCAAGCCCCCTGCCCCGAGACCTTCAAGTCGAGGGGCGCACTGTGGCCGTGCTGGGGCGAGGAACGGAGTTCACGAAGTCCCAAACCGGCCCCAACATCTCCCCTTTCAACAAAACGAGCCAAGGCATACAAAAAAAGCAGGCTGATCAGGGCCAAGAACCCCTCGACTTGGGTCGTCCAGGTGTTCACGGCGAAAAGGGGAAGGGTCAAGGTGCATCCCAAGGTGATCCAGCCTGAATTTTTTCCCCCCAGTTCCCTGGCCCAACCTCCCGCTAAAAGGGCGCAAACCCCGAACGAAACGACATGAAGCATCTTTGCCGATTCGGTCCCTTGCAAGGCCAAACCAACCAAAAAATAACATTCGGCGCCATAAGGAAAATTCGAGAAGAAGTTGGTGGTGAAGTCCTGAAAACCATGCTGTTGGAGCCAATAACTCGGTACCGCCAAGTGATAGACCATGGAGTCATAAAAGGTTTCCGGGGAAAGGCCCTGCAGGAGGGAGAAGGCCCAGTAAAAACACCCGACGAGGACGATAAAAAAATAGGCAGGCCCGCGCGGAAAGGTTTCCTTCAAGGAAAAACTTCCCCTTGCCTTGAGTATTTGGAGGACATCCAGCGCTAAAACGAAAACGCAAAGGACCGCCACTCCCTCCCAAAGGGGTTTGTACCATAGCCGTAAAAGTCCCGTTCCCACCCAAAAGAGGTTGAAAACCAGTAATCCGAATCCATAGTTGAACCCAAAACGGACCCAGGGGTCGGCTATCTCCAGTCCCAACCATATCCGGAATCTCTTCCCCAAGGACCAGGTCACCCCGCTGATCAAAGCCACTGTCAAAAGGATATGGAGCGACTCGCCCCAGACCTTGCTCCTTTGCTCCCAGTTCGCCGGGGGAAAAGAGGACGCGTCGAAAACACGCCAGATCATGGGAAAATAACGGCCCAGATGGGTGACCGAGAAATACCAAATGAAAACGAACAAGACCCAGGCCATGGCCAGCGCCCAAAGGAGCCAGTGGCCCCTTCCTTCCGCGGTGACTTTTGGAT